>JALEMY010000093.1 GCA_022767485.1 Erysipelotrichaceae bacterium | reverse complement strand
ACAGATAAAAACTTCTTAACTAAACTTAAAACTCATCTATTTGATGAATTTGCTATAGCTTTAAATATCTTACCTGATGAAGTTGAAACCTTTATCAAACAATTTATGACTAACTAAAGAGATGAATAATCTCTTTTTTTTCATGTATAAAAATGAAAACTATATTATAAATTACAAACTTTTGTGCTTAATATATTTTTGATTGCTATAGTTATCATATGCAAAAGTTATAAAACGATAGATAAAGAAGGATGTAGCTATGTAGTAAAAAAATATAACGGAACATTATCTAATGTTGTCATTTCAGCAAATCATAACAATTTACCTGTTACAAGTATTGGACAATTTGCATTTTCATATTGTGACTCATTAACAAATGTATAAATTAACTATAACTACAGCGAAAATAATAATGAACAAGAAGCAGTATTTCAATGCAAGCAATGTTTTGCTTGTTTGATGTTAAGTTTTATCTTTTGATATAGTTATTTTTCATCAGCGATATTGTGAAACACAATAAATGATGTATTTTTCATAAATAGTGCTAGTGAAGATTTATGTGTTTTTGTTATACTTATTATGGTGATGCAAAATGAATAAACAAAAAACAATCTTATTATTTCTTTCACTGTTTTGTGCTAGTTGCACTAATATAAATAATAGTGAAATTATTTCTTCTAGTGAAGAAAGTATTAGTAGTAGTAGTGAAAATATTCCTTCTAGTGAAGAAAGTAGCAGTGAAATATTATCAAGTGATGATACTATTTATGATGAATTTGTCGAAATTGATGATACTATCTATTTAGAAGTAAATGAACGTTATAGTGTTAAAAAGGCACTTTTAAACTTTAATGGTGCTTTAATTACTTCAAAGGATATTTCTATAGCTTCATATAATTCTAATACTAAACAAATAATTGGCAAGAAAGTTGGAAGTACTACAATGTATATTCAACATCTAACAAAAAAGCAAAAAATTAATGTTGAAGTTAAAGAAATAGGTACATATTCTGATTCATTTGCTTTTGACTTTGCTCATTTACAAGATAAAAATCTTGTGGCTTTTGGTGATTCTGTAACTGCTGATGCCACACTTGGAGTAAATAACGCTACATATGTTTCATTATTTGCTAATCATTTTAATATGAATCTAGTGAAAAATTATGCAATTGGTGGGACTACTGCCACTTATATGTATAGAGGAAGTAACATCTATAAAGAATATGCTAATAACACTACAGCCATCGATGGTTGTAGAGTAGTATATAATGCATATATAAATGGTGAACTAGATAATATCGATTATGCCTTTATTGCTTATGGTCATAATGATAATTATTTCCAACCACCATTAACTGATGGTTATGCCTCTGATTATTGTATCGATGATTCCTTTTATTCTTGTCATTCATATAAGGGAAGTTATCGTTATATGATTAACGTTTTAAAAGAAGCAAATCCTAATATAAGAATTATTGTGTTAAATTGTACTTATTCTAAATATTGTGAATTTGGTTCACCATCATATGGAAATACTTATTCTTATCAAGATTATAGAAATGCCACACATGAAGTAGCATTAGAAAAAAGATGTCGTTATATCGATCCTTGGGATTATCTAAAAGATTATTATGATCATAATAATGGTAATGTATATTATAAAGATGTAGTCCATCTTTCAATTAAAGGACATAAAATCTTAAGTCAATATATTATTTCTCAATAAATCTATTTATAAAAACATCAGTAAATTCTCGTTTACTGATGTTTTTTGATTATGCTTTTAAAAATATATGTTGTTTTGCTATTGTCTATAAGTGTCAATTTTATTATAACTTTCTATAAATAAAAAGGACAGCGATGCTGTCCTTTTCAAGTATACATCCGCGGACATATACCCCTCTTGATATTATAAGTATACACTTTTTATTATTTTTTATTCAATAAAAATTTTTTATTTTAAATATATTTTAAAATTTTTCCATCGTGTAAAATATTTTGTCAATGCTATTGTCTTAGCTTTTACTTCTTTTATAAAATTTAGTTTTATAAATTAAGCAATGATAAAGCATCATACTTTCCCATTTTTTTATAATTTTCTAATCAAAACATTTCTATGAACAATTCATAAAAGGAGAGAAAAATCTCTCTCCTAATAATACTATTTTTTATTATCTTCAATTAGTTTTTTATAATAATCATATAATTGCTTAAATTTAGCAAAATGAACAAGCTCTCTTTGCCTTAAAAATAATAATGGCTGAATAACATCTTCATCCGTTGCTAAATCAATTAGATGTTCATATGTTGCACGTGCTTTTTCTTCAGCAGCCATATCTTCACTTAAATCAGCTAATACATCTCCTGTAAAGCCCATACCTATTACATTAAAAGCATTGCCAAACACATCAGATGGTGTCATTTCAAAGCCATTTTGCGCATAGTTAACATCAAGACCTACTTCCTTTAATTCTTTTAAAGTAGCTCCTTTAGTAAGTTGATATACCATTGTACAAATCATTTCTACATGACCAAATTCTTCAACTGCTATATCTGTTAACAAAGCTTTCCCTTTTTCATCAAGCATTGTATACCTTTGATTAAAGTAACGGATCGCTGCTCCTAATTCACCATATGGTCCACCATATTGAGTAATTATATATTTAGCCATTGTCAAATCTTTTTTCTTTATATTTATAGGATAAGCTAGATATTTTTTATAGTTAAACATTATTTATTCTCCCATGGAAATGGTTTATCATTCCAAGTAAACCTTGGTGTTATTTGACATGAAGTTAATGGACCATATTCCTTTAAATATTTTTCTTTAGCTTTGTCATATTCTTCTTTATAGAAGTTATACATTTTAATAACGCTTTCATCATTATCCACAATATCTAAATATAAAGTTAAGTCTGTAATTGCTAAATCGCATTTTTGTATAAAAAGAAGCAAGGCTTCTTTAGGATTTATAAAAGTTGGCTCTTTTTCTTGATAGTTTTTATATGGACGATAGCTAGTTTTATCTAAGTTTCCTTTTTTAAATCCTTCGTTGGCATCATAAAATTTACTAATTGAAGAAGAATCGTTTTTCATCATTTTATTATCTCCTTCAAAATACAATATGATAAAAGCATTTAATTTTCTAGGCTAAAGTATAAAAAAGCCATAGGAATAAAATCCTATAGCTTTATTTTTAGTAATTTAATAATTATTTCCAAGAAACACAAATGTTTGTAATAAGAACTTCATTACTTTTTTCTGGTGTTACATATTTCTTTAGACTTACTAATTGGAAAACTTCATTATATGTATAAACATCATAACGATTTTTTAATCCTTCGATTTCATTATTAACTGTAATTTCGTAATTTTTACCAACTTTTTTATATGTGTATGAATATATCGCATTATCTTCACCGAATTTTTTTGGTGAAAAATCAAGCCAAGTAAGTGGAACAATAACAGCAGTATAATTTTTCCAAGCATCGCCAACACTAGTATAACCATCATATTTAGTATCATATCCACTTGGTCCTTTTATAATTTCTAATCTACTAGTAGCACTATATTCCCATACTTCACTATTTTCTGGTGATCCTGGCCACATAAAATAAAAATCGCCATCAACATCGTTTGTAATTACGGCTTCTGACTTAAATGAAACACTACCATCTGATAAAACTTGATTGTATGCTTCAACTACTTCAGCATATGTAAGTTCTTTAGCTGAAGAGCAAGATGAAGACAATGCAATAAAAAACATTGAAACACATAATGCTAAAAATCTAACTATTTTTTTCATAAGCTAGCTCCTTTTTCCTTGTTAAATAAATTATACTATTGCATATTTTCATTGTCAAAATATTTATTATTATGAACACTATTATAAATTTTGTAAGCAATATTTACTACTTCATCAATGGTAATTGATGGTAAGTTATTAATGAAAGTATGAATAGTATTGTTAAAACATTCATACCATTTTTTATCTATTTTTTCACACCCTAAATTTGCACCATATAATGAGCCAATACTAGCGGCAGTGCAATCATTATCAAGACCCATAGCCACACAATAAGATATTGCTTTATCATAATCATTTTTAGCTAAGATAGTTGCAAAAACAATAACGCACATATTATTGATCGTATGAACACTATGCATATTTATAAAGTGATCATCGATCATTTGTCTTGCTTCTTTAAAAGTAAATGTTTTATTTTCAAACGACATCGCCCAAGATAAAGCTTTATATAAACGCGATGAACTTGGAATATATTTCATCCCTGTTTTTAAGGCCAAAAGAACACTATCACTATTAAAAGATGCTGCGATCGATGCTGCTAAAAACATCTCGCCATATATACCATTTCTACGATGTGTTAAATAGGCATCATTATAGCAACACTTTGCCGCTTTATAAGGTTCTCCTGGAAAAATATAGCCAAAAGCATCAGCACGAATTGCTGCACCAATCCACTCTACAAACGGATTATCATCAGCTACGTTTAGCGGGTTTATTCCCTTTTTTAAGTTTTTTAAGGCCCTATCTTCAGCTGTGCAAGCACAAGGTAAATACTTAATCCAAAAATTTCCAACATCATTGATAGAATAATTTATGCCATATTTATCAAGCATCAATAAATTTAATATTGTAAAATTAATGTCATCATCAACAAAACAAGCATTTATTCCACTTAATGTGTAATCTTTTCTTTTATCAATACCGTATTGTAATCTATCATCTATTGTATCTGTTTCATTCCAATATTGTATAGGAGGAAAAGGTGTATTAGATTTTTTTGCAATTTGCTCCATGTAGTTTATAGAGTAACCTTCAACAGGCACACCTAATAGGCAACCTGCAAAACGACCAACAAGTGCTCCTTTTAAGCGTGATTTATAATTTTTAATATCAATTTCATTATCGTTTTCTTTAACATTTAAAAGTATTGACTTTAAATCATTTGGCTCATCTTTACTTTCTACCTCACATTTTTTTAATTCATCTAACAATGATAATAATTCTTCTTTATTTAAATGAGATATATCAATTATTTTTTTATTTTCTTGCTCATATCTTAACTGCTGATATAATTTTACTTCTTCAATAATTTCATTTATTTCCATATAAAATACTTCTCCATTATTAGTAAAAAAGTGAACCAACTGGTTCACTTAAAAGATTGTTTTAATATTTTCAATAATAGCTGCTTTTGGCTTAAAACCAAGTTCGCGTAAAGCCATTTTTTGATTTTTAATATAAATTATTGTTGGAATTGATGTAATGTTAAACATTGATGCTAACTCACTTGCTTCATCAACATCAACTTTTACTACTTTAACATCGCTAAATTCTTTAGAGACATCTTCCATTATTGGCGCAATCATTTTACAAGGACCACACCATGTTGCATAAAAATCAATAATTACGTTGTTGTTTTGTGAAATTAACGTTTCAAATTCTTCTTTTGTTGTAATGTGTTGCATATTTTTCTCCTTTTTTATAAATTATTATTCATCTTTTTTATTTCATCATTAATTTGGTTGTTTTTTACAGCATTAACGATTTTATCTTCCTTTTCTTTATCGACTTCTTTTCCGGCCATCGTTGCAATAGTATGGATAAGATCCCTTAGGTTGTTTTCATCGCTCATATTTTTATTTTGAATCGATTTTGCTAAATTAATGATATCATTTTTTTTAACATTCGTCTTTTTTTCCACTTTATTAAATAAATTGTTATTCATCCTCTTCCTCCTTTTTTTACATTACATTATATGTTATGCAAAAAAGCAATTAATTAATCACGAGGACGACAAATTATTTTTATAGGTGTTCCATCAAAATCGATTCTTTCTCTTAGTTTGTTTTCAAGATATCGTTTATATGAAAAATGCATATAATCAGGATTGTTAACAAACAAGATAATAGTAGGAGGATTACTAGCTACTTGATTAGCATATAAAATCTTTAATCTTCCTCCATTAAAATCTGGTGGATTATTATAAGCAAAAGCATCTAAAATAATTTCATTTACGATACTTGTTGGTATATGCTTACAAGCATTTTTATAAACGCGTGAAATTTCATCGGTAATTTGTCCGACTCTTTGCTTACTTAATGCACTAACGAACATAAAGGTTGCATAACTACAAAACTTATATTCATCTTTCAAATCTTTGATGTAATCATTCATCGATTTAACGCTTTTATCAACTAAGTCCCACTTATTCACAATAATAATCAGCGGTTTTGCTTCCTCTACAGCATAACGAACAACGCTTTTATCTTGTTCTAAAATCCCTTTTGCACCATCAATCACTAACAATACAACATCGCTTTTATCGATAGCTGACAAAGCACGAAGGGCTGCATATTTATCGATGGCTTCATAATTTTTACCTTTTTTTCTAAGCCCTGCTGTATCGATAATCGTATACTTTTGACCATCGCGAGTAAAAGTGGTGTCTATTGAATCTCTAGTTGTTCCTTCAAGAGGGGAAACTATGACTCTTTGTTCGTTTAATATAGCATTATAAAGCGAAGATTTTCCAACATTTGGTCGACCAATTAAAGAAAAGTTAATGATGTCTTCAGCCTTATAATTATCATGTTTTGGTAAAAGTTCTACGATTTTATCAAGCAAATCACCAATACCGATACCATGAGTTGTTGAAACTAATACTATATCGCCATTTATTCCAAGTTTATAATATTCATAAGCATTAGCTGATAAAGATATATCATCGATTTTATTAACGGCTAAAATAATTGGTTTATTCGTCTTTTTTATAATTTTGGCAATCAAATAATCATCATCTGATAATTCGCTTCTACCATCGCATAAAAAGACGATTACATCCGCTTCATCAATAGCGATTTCAGCTTGTGCTCTAATGCTTTCTTGAAATGGGCGATTTTCTATTTCTATGCCACCTGTATCGATAATATTAAACTCTCTAGTAAGCCAGTTAGCCAAAGCATAAATACGATCGCGTGTTACGCCAGGTTCATCATAGACAATCGATTTTTTTTCACCGATTATTCGATTAAATAATGAGGATTTACCAACGTTTGGTTTCCCTACAATAGCAACAATACCCCTTTTCATTACTTACTCTCCAAAACCTTGTTATAAATAAAATCAACAACTTCTTGAATGCTCATATTTGTTGTATCAAGTTCGATAGCATCACTTGCCTTCTTTAAAGCACCATAGCCTTTATTCATATCGGTATAATCTCTTTTTTCAATGTCTTCTTTAATCTTTTCTAAAGGAACATTAATACCCTTTGCTACATTTTCTATATAACGTCTTTTTGCTCTTTCATCACATGATGCAACTTGATATATTTTAATATTGGCATCTGGAAAAACTACCGTACCGATATCTCTACCATCCATAACGACACCATTAATAGCTTTCTTTGCTAAGTTTCTTTGCTTTGTAACAAATATTTCTCTAACTGGTCTAGGACATGATACTGGAGATGCAAGGCGTGATACATCAGGATGGCGAATAGCCAAAGTTACATCTTCGTTATTTAAAAAAACCTTATTGGATTCATCTAAAAAAATCTCGATATCTTCACTTGCTTTAATTAATCCTTCAACATTATTAGCATCTATATTATTTCTTAAAGCATATAACGCTAAACAGCGATACATCGCTCCTGTATCTATATATGTGTAATTTAATTTTTGTGCTAAAAGCTTAGCCACTGTTGATTTACCAGCAGCTCCAGGACCATCAATTGCAATAATCATCTTTTTATTTTCCATTACTTATCACCCACGCAATCAATATTATTATTACCATAGTGAAGATAAAAGCACCAATCACTATCAGTTTTTTCTTTATTTTTGATTCTTTTTTTCTTAAGGAAGAAGCATTATTTTCATTTGAAACATTATTGTTTCCAAAAAGTTTTGGATTGATTTTTTGAAGTGTAGAAAAAGAGTCTTGTAAATCACCATTAGCATTCATTTTAGCTTTTTTAGCAATTTGCTGATTTACTTGAACATATAATTCTTTGTTTCTTTCACTTCTTTTTTCCATGCTCTTCACCCTTTCTTATTTATTGTAGCAAAAAAAGCATCGAAGAAAAAGAAAAAACTTCAAAGAAAAAGAACTTTAAAACATCATCAAAGTTCTTTAACTAACATATGATAAATATCGTTATTTATCAGTTTTTAATTTCATATATTCTTTAGCGATATTTGCTCCTATTTTAGCGTTGTTATATATAAGAGCAATATTTGCATCTAATGATTTATTTTGTGTATGTTTAGCTATATAACTTAATAAAAATGGTGTTACATCTTTTCCTTTAATGTTTTGCTTGTTTGCTTCTTTTAATGCTTCATCGATCTTTTGATTTATATAATCATTGTCGATAGATGCCTCATTAGGAATAGGATTTGAAACTAAAATTCCTCCCTTTAAATCAAGTTTTCTTTTATAATATATCGCTTTAGCAATTTCTGCTTCATCAGCCATATTATAATCTAATTTCAAGCCACTATCTTTACTATAAAAAGCTGCAAGATTATCCGATTTATAACCTAAAACTGGAACACCAAATGTCTCTAAATATTCAAGTGTTAATGGTAAGTCTAATATCGCCTTTGCACCAGCACAAACAACAGTTACATTAGTATGTGCAAGTTCTTGTAAATCAGCAGAAATATCAAATGTTTGTTGAGCGTTTCTATGAACACCACCAATACCGCCAGTAACAAAAACTTCAATATTAGCTTTAGAAGCTAAAATCATTGTTGTGGCAACAGTTGTTGCTCCCCACATCTTTTTAGCCATAACGATTGGTAAATCTCTACGACTAACCTTTACGATACCTTTTTTCTTACCAAATTGTTCTATTTCCTCATGATCCATTCCAATAATTCCAACGCCATCAATAATACCAATTGTGGCCGCAACACATCCTTGTTCTTCAATAATCTTTTCGACATTTAATGCGGTTTGAACATTGAAAGGATATGGCATTCCATGAGATATGATTGTCGATTCTAAAGCAACTACAGGAACATTATTATCTAAAGCTTGTTTAACCTTATCACTTATTTTTATTAGCATTACTTTTTTCTCCTTGCTTACACATATAGAATATATCATTTTACTTTTAAGTCTTCAATGAAAATAAAAAAATGGTGGTCAAGAAAAAAGAAATGGTATATAATAGATTTGTAAATTTTTTGGAGGAAAAAAATATGAAAGTACATGTAGATCAAGATAAATGCATCGGTTGTGGTCTTTGCACAAGTTTAGCAGATGCAGTATTCGCTTTTAACGATGATGGTAAAGCAACAGCTGGCGATGTTTCACCAGATGATGAAGAAGCAGTAGAAGGCGCTATCGCTAGTTGCCCAGTTGAAGCAATTGTTAAAGACTAATTAATTAAAATTTAAAGAAAGCTCGCAAATAAGCGGGCTTTTTTTTGCCAAAATATTCCTATTAATTTTAAATTATTCCTTAAAATTAATTTTTTTTATAAAAAAAGTTGCAATTGTTAAAATTATGTATATAATAATTTATAGTGAAAGCGCTTTCTTATAGCTTTTTTTAGTTAGCGCTGTACTAATTATTATTTGAAAAGGAGAAATTTTAAAAATGAAAACAAGATTTACAAAAGCTTTGATTGCTTTACTAGCAATTGGAACACTTGCAGCATGTGGAAACAACCAAACATCTTCTGAAACTCCATCTGGAACTCCATCTGAAACTCCAGAAGCAAATCCTCTTGCTGGAACTTATGATGTAAAAGTATGGGCTGCTGAAGCTATTACTGAATTAACAACTACTCAAATCGCAGAATTTGAAGCGGCAAACCCTGGAATCGTTATTAACGAAACAGTTCAAGCAGTAGGCGAAGGCGAAGCAGCAACTCAAATGGTTAATGACGTTGAATCTGGTGCTGATATTTTCTGTTTTGCACAAGACCAATTTGCAAGACTTGTACAAGCTGGTGCCTTAACTAAACTTGGACAAAAAACAGCAGCTACAGTTAGCGAAAGAAACGATGCAGGTTCAGTTAACGCTGTTACTTCTGAAGGTAATTTATTCGCTTACCCACTAACTTCTGATAATGGTTATTTCATGTATTATGATAAGAGCGTTGTCGCTGAAAATCACGTTGATAGCTTAGAAGATATCATTGCTGATTGTGAAGCAGCTAATCGCTTATTCTCATTTGAACTTGAAGGTTCAGCATGGTATGCTGCATCATTCTTCTTTGCAACTGGTTGTAAATCAGAATGGACAGCAGACTCTGAAGGAAAATTCACTTCAGTTTACGATACTTTCAATTCTGCTAATGGTTTAGTAGCAGTTAAAGGTATGCAAAAATTAGTTACATCTAAAGCATATAACAACTCTTCTGCAACTTCTGAATTCACAGCAGCTACTCCATCTGCAGTAGTTGTTTCTGGAACTTGGGATTATGCAACAGCAGCTGCAGCATTAGGAGATAATTTAGGTGTTGCTGATCTACCTTCATTCACAGTTGATGGAAATTCATATCACTTAGGTTCTTATGCTGGTTTTAAACTACTTGGTGTTAGACCTACAACTGATGCAAAACGTGCAGCAGTATTACAACAACTTGCTTTATATTTAACTGACGCTAAATGTCAAGAACAAAGATTTGACTCTAACGCTTGGGGTCCATCAAACAAAGACGTTCAAGCAATGGATAAAGTTAAAGCTAATCCAGCTTTAGCAGCTTTACAAGCTCAAAGTGCTCATTCAACTCCTCAAGGACAAATCCATGGTTCATGGTGGGATATTGGAAAAGCAATCGCAACTGGTGTTAAAGCAGCTACATCTGATGCTGAATTACAAACTGTATTAGATACATATAAAGCAGCAGTAGATGGAGTCTTAGCTATGCCTGATGAAGTTAGAAACGCTTGGACAGTAATTGGTGCAATTAATGGAACTACTTGGAACACTGACTTTGAAATGACAGAAGTAGAAACTGGCGTTTGGAAAACTAAAGAAGCTTATACATTAACAGCTGGAACTGAATTCAAAGTAAGACAAGGATTAAGTTGGGATAAAGCATGGCCAGCAGCAAACTTCGTTGTTGAAGCTGATGGAACATATTACATTGTATTAACTCTTGATGCTGAAGGAAACGGTACAGTTACATTAGAAGCTGCATAATTCTATTACATAGTTTTTAAATTAATAGGTTGAGCTTACTACATAAAAGCCAACCTATTTATTTTTAAGGAGGTTTATATGAGAAAATATAGTGACTTAGAATATTTAAAACTACCTAAACATAAACGCCTACTATATAAAATTGCAGTTTTCTTTACCTCAATACCTACTAAGATTAAAAATTTTGGACTAAAAGTCTATAATTATATTAAAAAAATTGTTTTGGGTATTAAAGATTTCTTTGTAAACATTGTTATGACTTTTATAAAAGGTGATTATAAAACAAAGATTTCCTATGTAATTATGGGGTTTGGAAATATTACAAGAGGACAAATTATTAGAGGTGTATTCTTCTTTGTTTTTGAAGCAATATTCATCTTTTATATGATTACTACTGGTGGTAAATGGTTGAGTTTACTTCCTTCTTTAGGCCTTCAAGGACCAGAAGAAGTATATGATGAAACACTAGATACATTTGTTACTGTTTATCATGACAACTCGTTTAAAATTTTATTGTATGGTGTTTTAACACTTTTCTTTGTTATCGCTTTTATCTACACTTGGTATATAAATATCAAACAAAATAGAATTGCTGAGCAAATCTTAGCTACTGGCAAAAAGATAAAAAGTGATAAGGATGATTTACATTCAATGGTCGATGACCAATTCCATAAAACTTTACTTGCTCTTCCAATAACAGGTATTGTCATATTTACTGTTTTCCCAATGGTATTTATGATCTTAGTTGCTTTTACTAATTATTCAGCTGAATTCAATGGTTTTTCAAAGTTATTTACTTGGGTTGGATGGGAAAACTTTAATAAACTATTCACTTTTGGAACAGGAGTTAACAGTTTATCTGCTACATTTGGTGAAGTTTTAACATGGACATTAATTTGGGCATTTTTTGCAACATTTTCTAACTACTTCTTAGGTATGCTTGTTGCAATTATGATCAACAAAAAAGGTATTCGCTTTAAAAAGTTATGGCGAACAGTCCTAGTTATGACAATTGCTATTCCTCAATTTATTTCTTTGCTTTACGTTTCAAAAATGTTTTCAAAGAGTGGTTTAGTAAATGGTATGTTACAATCTTTAGGTTGGATTGATACTGCTATTCCATTTTGGGAAAATAAAACTTTAGCAAGAGTTATGGTAATCGTTATTAACATTTGGATTGGTATTCCATATCTAATGCTTATCGCTTCTGGTATTTTAATGAATATTCCACAAGATTTATATGAATCAGCTAAAATCGATGGAGCAAACGCATTTAAGCAATACACTAAGATTACATTACCTTATATGTTATTCGTAACAGGTCCTTATTTGTTAACAAGTTTTATCTCCAATATGAATAACTTTAACGTCATTTACTTACTAACTACTGGTAATCCAACAAATCCAAATGCGACATCATCAGCTGGTTCTGTTGGATTTACTGACTTATTAGTTACATGGTTATTTAAAATCACAACAGGTGCTGAATCTCAATATTATTTAGCTTCTGTTATTGGTATAATGATTTTTATTGTTGTTAGTGTTATTTCACTAATCGTTTACTCATTAATGCCATCTACAAGAAATGAGGAGGATTTCCAATAATGAATACATCTTCATTAAATGAAATGTCAAATGATACATATATGAAAAGAAAACATCATATGGGTATGAAAGCAAAAGGTAGAATCAGTAATACTATTATCTATGCTATTTTAATCCTTATGAGTATTATTTGGCTTATTCCATTCATCTTCATTGTTTTACAATCATTCCATACAGAACTTGCAGCTGATGGAGTAACTAGAGTAACATGGCAAGTAGGTTACGTATGGCCTAAAAAGTGGGGATTTGATAACTACATTGATTTATTTACTAAAACATCATTCCCTAAATGGTATTTAAATACCTTTATTATGGCTTTATTTACTGCAATATTCCAAACTTTATTCGTTTTATTTATGAGTTATACTTTATCTCGTCTTCGTTTTAAAGGACGTAAAGCCTTGATGAAATTCATGTTAATTCTTGGAATGTTCCCAGGTATGTTAACAATGATTATTATGTATAACGTCTTAAAGATGATTGGCCCTGGTGATTATGGTCTTACTGGAGCAAATGCTGTTCCTGGATTAATTTTAACTTATGTTGCCTCATCTGGTATGGGTTATTATGTATCTAAAGGCTTCTTTGATACAATTCCTAAGTCACTTGATGAAGCGGCTCGTGTTGATGGTGCTACACGTGCACAAGTTTTATATAAAATTATACTACCATTATCAAAACCTATCGTTATTTATACTATCTTAACAGCATTTATGGCTCCATGGGGAGATTTCGTATTTGCAAGATATGTATCAAATCTATCTGATGCAGGTATGAACGTTGCTGTTGGATTAAACAGCTGGTTAAATAAAGACCAAATTAGTGGTAAGTACACACTATTTTGTGCTGGTGGTGTTATCGTAGCAATTCCAGTTACTATTTTATTCTTATGTCTTCAAAAATATTATGTTGAAGGTGTAACTGGTGGAGCAGTAAAAGGATAGGAGGAAAATTATGGCAAGCGTAAAATTAACAAACGTAAAGAAAATTTATGATAATAAAGTCGTAGCAGTACACGATTTTAACTTAGATATTAAAGATAAAGAATTTATCGTTTTCGTTGGTCCTTCAGGATGTGGAAAGTCAACAACATTAAGAATGGTTGCCGGTCTTGAAGAAATCAGCGATGGAACAGTTGAAATCGACGGTGAAGTTGTTAACGATTTACAACCAAAGGATAGAAATATTGCAATGGTTTTCCAAAACTATGCTTTATATCCTCACTTCACTGTTTATGAAAATATGGCTTTCCCTCTTCGTTTAAATAAAAACAAGAAAGTTGTAACTTTAAACGATGAAGAAATAGAAGAATGCAAAAAAGAACTTGATGAAGTAGTTAATAAAAAAGATCAAGAAATTGCTAGTGTAACAGCAAAATATGATGCAAAAATTGAAAGAGCATTAGCAAATCATCAAGATGAAGTAATTAAAGAAAAAATTGCTGCATTAGTTAATGAAAAACAAGCAGCATTAACACAACTAAATGCTAAGTTTGATGAGCAAGAAAATGCTATTAAAGCTGGTTTAGAGCTTACAAATCTTGAAAATAAAGTCAATGAAGTAAAAGCAAATAAACAAGTAAAAATTAACGAATGCAGTAAATCTTATGATGATAAAATTGCTAATTTAAAAGCAGAAGATAGAATTGAAAAGAATTTTTCTAAAATCAATTATCTTGAAGAGAAAAAAGCTGAATGCATTCATAATATTACTAAAAAATATGATAAGTTATTAGCAGATCTTGAAAAGAAAAACCCATTAGTTGTTTTAGCTAAAAATAAAGCTGAACAAATCGACAAAGTATCATTTAACTATGATATGAAAATTAAAGATGCTGATAAACTTGCTATATTAAAAGATGAAAAAGAAAATGCCTTAAAAGAAGTTGAAGCAAAATATCATGAACAAATTTCTGTATTAAAATCTAATATTGAAACTGGTAAAAAAGTTATCTTTGAAGCTTTTAGTGAAGAAGAAATTTATGATAGAGTAACTAAAGTTGCTAACATCTTAGGTATTACTGATTATCTATTAAGAAAACCTAGAGCTCTTTCTGGTGGACAAAGACAAAGAGTTGCTATTGGTAGAGCTATGGCAAGAAATGCTAAAGTATTCTTAATGGACGAACCATTAAGTAACCTTGATGCTAAGCTTCGTAACCAAATGAGAGCTGAAATCATCTTACTTCGTAAACAATTAAATACGACATTTATTTATGTAACACATGACCAAACTGAAGCTATGACTTTAGGTGATCGTATTGTTATTATGAAAGATGGTTACATTCAACAAGTTGGTACACCAACTGAAGTATTTGATATGCCAGTTAACTTATTTGTTGCTGAATTTATCGGTGCTCCAAAAATGAATACTTTCAAAACTAATTTAGTTAATGAAGATGGAAAATACTATGTTGAAGCTTTCGGCGCAAAAATATTAGTTGATGGTGAAAAAGGTGAAGAACTAGCAAAAAGAGATATTAAAGAACAAGAAATTATTCTTGGTGTAAGACCAGAACATATCGTTTTAGATGATAAATTAGGTGCTCATTCAATTGAAACAACTCTTGAAGTTAATGAAATGATGGGTAGTGAATTACATCTTCACGTTAATACAACAAGTAATGATAAATTAATTGTTCGTGTTCCTACAATCAACTTAACAAATTCTCAAAGAAATTCACTTGTATTTGGTAGTAAAGTATACATTACATTTGAAGGAAAAGTAATGCATTTCTTCGACAAAGATACAAAAGAAAACCTTTTAAAATAATGTATAAAAGGGGCTGTAAAGAAATAAACTATGAAAAGTAGTTGTTTCAATACAGCTTTTTTTTGTTGCTAAGGCATAAAAAAAGAGCTCCTTTTCAGTGAAAAGAAAGCTCAATTTTGTTATAATT
>JALEMY010000092.1 GCA_022767485.1 Erysipelotrichaceae bacterium | reverse complement strand
AAATTATCCACAATTTCATCAAAACTCTTTTCATTATGCCTATTTTTATAAAGTTTACAGAAAATTATCCACAAAAGAAAAAAAAGAAGCTGCTTAGAAACAACTTCTGATTAGAAATTTATTTCTTTACAGCTCCTTTTTTTATTCTTGTATTATTTATTTTCCTCTTTATGGTCTTTCTTTTCAACTTTTTCAGGTTTTGGAAGCAAATCCTTAGCTGAAACATTTACACGGCCTTTTTCATCGATTTCAGTAACGATAACACGTACTTTATCGTTAATTTTCAATACATCTTTTGGATGATTTACTCTCTCATGTTTAATTTGCGATACATGAAGTAAAGCATCACAGCCTTTAAATAAATTTACAAATGCGCCATAAGATTCAATTCTTACAACACTTGCTTCATAAATTTCTCCAACTTTTGCTTCTTTAACGATATTTAAAATAATATCTTTTGCTTTGTTGATTGCTTCTCTATCTTGATGATAAATAACCACTCTACCTTCATCGCTAATATCGATTTTTACATTATCACATGAAGCAATAATTTCATTAATAGTCTTGCCACCTTGACCAATAACATCACGAATGCGATCAGGATTTATATTAAAGCAATCAAGTTTTGGTGCATATTTTGAAACATCACTACGAACTTCAGATATAGCACCCATCATATTATCTAATATTTCAAGTCTTCCTTTATGCGCTTGAGCTAATGCTTGTTTAAAAATATTTTCTGTAATACCTTTTATTTTAATATCCATTTGTAAAGCTGTTATACCATTTGTTGTTCCAGATACTTTAAAGTCCATATCACCATAGTGATCTTCTTGGCCTTGAATATCAGTCAAAATTGTATAAGGGCAATTTGGGTCATTTAAATCACCTGTGGAAATTAAACCCATTGCTACACCAGCAACTGGACGTTTAATTGGTACACCAGCAGCCATTAATGACATTGTAGCAGCACATATTGATGCTTGAGAAGATGATCCGTTTGATTCTAATACTTCAGAAACAACACGGACAGTATATGGAAATTCATCTTCACTTGGCATTACTTGAAGCAATGATCTTTCACCTAAAGCTCCATGTCCAATTTCTCTTCTTCCAGGATTTCCCATTTTACCAACTTCTCCAACAGAAAATGGTGGGAAATTATAATGATGCATGAAACGCTTTAATTCTTCATCAGGATTTAAATTATCAAGAATTTGTTGATCACCTAAAGCACCAAGAGTAGTAATTGATAAAACTTGAGTTTCACCACGAGTAAACAAAGCAGATCCATGAACTCTAGGCAAAATATCAACCTGTGAATTCAATGGTCTAATTTCATCAAGTTTACGACCATCAGGTCTAATTTTATCGACAGAAATCAAACGACGTACTTCATCTTTTACAATATCATGAGTGATTGTTTCAACTTGTTTCATAACATAATCATGTTGTTCATCACTTTCATATTCTCTTGCTTCATATTCATCTATAACAGCTTGTGTTAATTCATCGATTTTATTATATCTTGCTAGTTTGCCTTCAATTCTACATGCAGCAACTAAATCTGCCTTGCATTTAGCAAATACTTCTTTTTGAATTTCTTCATCGATTTTAAATAGTTCAACAACCATTTTTTCTTTGCCAACTTCAGCAATTATTTTTTCTTCAAAGGCAACTAATTTTTTTATTTGTTCATGTCCATACATCAATGCTTGAAGCATTAATTCTTCACTAACTTCCTTTGCTCCAGCTTCAACCATATTGATAGCTTCTTTTGTTCCAGCAACTGTTAAATCAATTAGTGAATGTTCCATTTGTTCTCTTGTTGGATTAGTAACAAATTGATTATCAATATAACCAACTTTTACTCCTGCAACTGGTGTAGAAAATGGAATATCTGAAATACAAAGTGCCAATGATGAACCAAATAAAGCAGTCATTTCCGGTGTGACGTCAGGATTAACTGATAAAGCATAGTTAACTATTTGTACTTCATTTCTAAAATTTTCATCAAACAATGGACGAATTGGTCTATCGATGATACGTGCTGTTAAAATCGCATGCTCACTAGGGCGGCCTTCACGTCTTAAAAATGATCCAGGAATCTTTCCAACTGAATATAATTTTTCTTCAAATGATACAGTTAATGGAAAAAAATCAATTCCAGTTTTAGCAACTTTTGAACAGCATGCTGTTGATAATATAACAGTGTCATCATAACGAACAATTACGGCACCATTTGCTTGTTTGGCAAGTTCTCCAACTTCCACTTTTAAAGTTCTTCCAAAGAACTCCAATTCATAAACTTTTTTCATTTTTATCTCCTTAATATTTAAACATACATATTATACTACTTTTTTTTCTTTATGGTTGAAAAATGTATCATTTGAAGAAAAAATAATTTAAAATGTGCTATAATTACATAAAAGAAAGGACTGACATTTATGGATTTAGAAAAAAGATTTTTAAAATATGTTTCTTTTGATACACAAAGTGATGAAAACTCATCCTCTACTCCTTCAACTTTAAAACAATTAGATTTGGCTAAATATCTAGTTAAAGAATTAAAAAGTATTGGATGTAGTGATGCCTTTTTAGATGAGTATGGTATTGTATATGCAAGCATTAAAGCTAATGTAAATAAAAAAATCCCAACTATTGGACTAATAGCACATATGGACACATCTAGTGATTGTAGTGGAGCAAACATACATCCAAGAATTATAAGAAATTATGATGGTAGTAAAATAATGTTAAATGAAAACACTTTTTTAGATCCAAGTGAATTTGTGGAATTAAATGAGCAAATTCATGATGATTTAATTGTTACAGATGGAACAACTCTTCTTGGTGCTGACGATAAAGCTGGAATCGCTATTATTGTTGAAAGCATTTATCGTATAATAAACGATAAAAATCATCTTCATGGAGACATAAAAATAGCCTTTACACCAGATGAGGAAATTGGAAGAGGAACAGAACACTTCGATGTAGAATTTTTTGATTGTGACTATGCCTATACATTAGATGGTGGTGATATTCATATTATCGAATATGAAAATTTTAATGCTGCAAGTGCAATAGTTGAAATAAAAGGAATTAACATTCATCCGGGAAGTGCAAAAGATAAAATGATAAATTCTATTTTGCTTGCTAAAGAATTTGATGATTTATTACCTAAAGATGAACTACCTAGTAATACTTTTAAATACCAAGGATTCCATCATCTTTGCGATATAAATGGTGATGTTGAACATACTACCCTTCATTATATAATTAGAAATCATGATGCTAATATTTTAAAAAGACAAATGAATGATTTCGTTACTGCTAAAGAAAAAATAGACGATAAATATCATGGTAATTTTGTTTCCTTAACATTAAAAGAAGGTTATAAAAACATGAAGGAAGTCATTGAAAAACATTATGAAGTAATTGATAAAGTTACCGATGCTTATAAAAAGTTAAATATAGACTATCGCTTTGAACCAATACGTGGTGGAACCGATGGAGCAAACTTATCATTTTTAAATCTACCTTGTCCAAACCTTGGTGATGGAGGATATAATTTCCATGGCCGATATGAATATGCAAATCTAACACAAATGCGTCAAATGGTGAAAATAGTACAAGAAATTGCACGAGTAAAAGACTTATAATATTAAAAAATCGTATAGTGGATTCTATACGATTTTCTATTTATATTAAAAATTTATTAATTACTTTGCTAATGCTTTTTTTGCTGTTTCAGCAAGTTGAGCAAATGTAGTGAAATCATTGATTGCGATTTCAGATAACATCTTACGATTAATATCGATATTAGCAACTTTTAATCCATGCATCATTGTAGAATAGTTGATACCACATTGATTTGCAGCAGCGTTAATTCTAACGATCCATAATTTTCTAAAGTTTCTCTTAGTTTGTTTTCTATCTCTAAAAGAGTAATATAATGATTTAACAACTTGTTCTTTAGCAGTTCTAAAAAGACGATGTTTTGAACCATAATATCCTTTAGCTAGTTTTAAAACTTTTTTTCTTCTATTTCTTGTAGCTGGTCCACCTTTAACTCTCATTCTTTTATCCTCCTACTTTTGAATGCAAGGCTCTAGTCTCTTTGCATCACTTTTTGAAACTAATCTTGCTTTACTTAAATGTCTCTTTTGTTTTTCTGAACGAATTGGTGCTAAGTGAGACATATTTGCACATTTTCTTTTTAATTTGCCTGTACCAGTGATTTTAATTCTCTTAGTTAAGGCTTTCTTTGATTTCATTTTTGGCATATTTATTTCCTCCTAATGTACTACTTCTTTGGAGCTAAAGTCGCAAGAAGATTTCTACCATCCATAACTGGTTTTTTCTCTACAACTGCAGCATCTCCACACATTGCAATAAAGCGGTTCATTACTTCTTCACCAACTTCAGGATGTGCCATTTGTCTTCCCTTAAAACGAACGACAACTCTGATTTTATCACCATTTTTCAAATGGTTAATTGATTGTCTTACTTTTGTTTCAATGTCATGTGTATCAATCACAGGACTTAATTGAATTTGTTTTAAGTCTTGAATCATTGCTTTTTGTTTCTTTTCATTTTCTTTTTTCTTCTTTTCTAATTGATATCTGTACTTACCAAAATCTAAAATTTTACATACTGGTGGTGTAGAATTAGGAGAAATGCAATATAAGTCTAAATTTGCTTCTTTAGCTAATGCTAAAGCTTCTCTTCTATCCTTTACACCTAATGCGTTACCATTTTCATCAATGACTAGTACTTTGGGAAAACGAATCGATTCATTTACAATGTATTCGGAATTTTTGTTTTGTGGCATACGGTTATTGTTGAATGAATAATTGTTAATAATGATACCTTCTTTCTTACAAAATAAAAGGACGCAAGATGCGCCCTTAAAAAATCATAACTATTGATTATTGATTGTGACTTGATACCTATTTTATCATTTTAAAATCAGGTGAGAAGCGGGCGCCTCTTCTTTCCACAACTCTTGTTGCTAGTATATTATATGTCAAATTCATTTTTTTGTCAAATCATTTTTCTTCTTTTTGTCTTCGTAGTTTTTCTTTATATGGACAATATAATTATCAATATTTTCTTTTAATGATATATTGGATTTAAATGGGAAGAAAAAGTTTACTTTTTGTTTCATTTCATCAAGATGAAGTGCAACACTTTGTTTTAAAGTTTCCCATTTGACTACAATTTGCTTTTCCTTTGCTAATTTTTTTATCTTTGTAGCTAAATTTAAAGAAATAGCAAAATCGATAATCATTATACCAAAAACAACGCCTATAAAAAATGAATAAGCAATATTGTTGTTAAACCATGTAGTCATTTGCATCACATATTTATCCAATAATAAATTATATATTGCACATATAATTAACCAAAATGTTGAAAACAAAGGACAAATAATACCTTGAATATTTCCTTTTTGATTAGAATAATCCCATAGTTTTGTTTTAAGTCCTTTAATAAAGATTAAGCCAGCAAGATACTCTATTAAAGTAACAACAATACCCATTAATAAAATTAAAACAATTTTATTTAATACTTCATTTTTTATAAAAGTTAATTCTATTCTAGACATTAAAAACAATGATGCTAAAGAAAAGCCATATAAAGGAAGATATGGACCTGTCAAAAAACCAGGATTAATCCATCTTTTTGCTGAAAAAAATCTTCTAAAAATTAGTTCTAAAAACCATCCTAGTATCGAACCTGTAACAAACAAAAAAGTTAATGTTAAAAATAATTCCATTGTTATAACTTCTTCAATAAATCTTTCATTCTAGCTTTATAAATTTCAACACCAGGTTGGTTAAATGGATTAATCTCTAATAGATATGCTGACATTGCACACGCTTTACAAAAGAAAAACATTAATTTTCCAAGTGTAAATGGATTCATTTCACTGATTTCAATTAAAGCATTATCATGCTTACCATCAACGAAATGAGCATCAAGTGTAGAACTAATTGCCACATCTTCAACTTGTGATAGTGATTTACCAGCAAGATAATTTAATTTGTCTAAATTAACAAGTGTCTTAGGAATTGTAACATCATTTTGATATTTACCAACGGCAATTGTTGTTTCAAAAAAGCAAGGTGTCCCTTCTTGGCAAAATTGACCCATTGAATGTAAATCAGTAGTAAAACATAAAGATGCTGGAAGTAAGCCTTTTTTATTTTTACCTTCAGATTCACCAAATAATTGTTTCCACCATTCAGCTAAAGCAACAAAATGAGGCTCATATGTAATTAAAAATTCTACACTGATTTTATTTTTAACTTTTTCAACATAACGTAAAACTGCATATTTATATGCTTCGTTTTCATCTAATACTGGAGATGAATATTCATTGCTTCCTTCAACAACACCTGCAATAAATGAAGATATGTCCACACCTGCAACTGCCATTGGAATTAAGCCAACTGGAGTGAAAACCGAATATCTTCCACCTACATCATCTGGAATAACATATTCTTCAAACCCTTCTGCAAAAGCCATTTGGTGAAGAGCACCTTTTTTAGCATCTGTTGTAGCTACTACATATTTTGCATATTTCTTTGGCCCCCAACACTTTTTAGCAAGTTCGGAAACTAGACGAAAGGCAATTGATGGTTCAAGTGTAGTTCCAGACTTTGAAATAACATTGATGGCAATTTTCTTGTCTTTTAAGTATTCTAACATTTGAAAAGTATATGTAGGCGATAATGTTTGTCCCATATAAACCACTTTACATGGTGATTGATTGACAATACCATTGATTGCGTCAATCACAGCTTTTGAACCTAAATAACTGCCACCAATACCAATTACTACTAATACATCACAATTTTTTTGAATTCTTTCAGCAGTTTTATTTATTCTTTTTATTTCTGAACTTTTTAGATTTTTAGCATAATCTAACCATCCTAAAAAATCAGAACCTTCTCCTGTTTTTTCGTTGATCATCTTATCGATTTCAACAACTTTATTTTTCATGCTTTTCATTAAATTTTTACTGCTGTTATCTACTCTTGATAAATTTACTCTAATCATTTCTATTTTTCTCCTTCAACTCTTGCTTTATCCAACCATCAAGATTTTCTTGAAGAGAAGTAAAATCCTTGTAAAGTGGGTTGTGTCTTTGCTTAATGTAATTGGAACGATATCTCATTTTAGGTTGCGTTGCCTTAATTGAAAGTTTAATATGCTTTACTTTTTCTTCAACATCTAATACTTTCGCATATAAAATATCACCCAAATGAGCAACTTTGGTTACATCTTTGACAAAATCATTGGATATTTCTGATATATGAATTAACCCAGTGTATTCTTCATCATCAAATGATTTTATGAATATACCATAGTTTTGAAAACCAATAACTTGTACTTTAATTATTTCTCCCACTTTAATACCATTCATTTTTTTACCCTCTTTTGGTATTATACCATAAAGATATTAAATTGTTTACAATTTACATGTTTTTTTTTGAAATTTGTTAATAATAAAATTAATAAGAAAAAATTTAATTTTTCTATCTAATATGTTATAATTACTAAAAAAAGAAGGTGGAAGAATGGCTTTAAATGAAATTGAAACACAAATCGTAACTGTTTTAGAAAAAATTAGACCATTTTTAATTCGTGATGGTGGAGACATTGAATATGTTGGCTACAAAGACGGAGAAGTTTTTGTTAGAATGATTGGTGCTTGCGCTGGTTGTGATTTAGTAGATAATACTTTACAAGATGGTGTAGCAACACTATTAAAAGAAGAAGTAGCTGGCGTTGTTAAAGTAACAAATGTTTTGCAAGTAACTGAAACAAGTTATGTTGAAGATAACAATTAATAAATAATAAAAAATCTCACTAAGTTTAACCTAGTGAGAATTTTTTTATTTTATCATTGGTTTTTCCCAGCATTGTGGAATATCAAATCCCATCATTTTAACGATTGTTGGAGCAACGTTTGCAAGTCCAAATTCTCCTGGAACAAATTCATACTTGTTATCATCATCAACTATGATAAATGGCACAGGATTTAATGAATGTGCTGTACGAACTTGAATCACGCCTTTTTTATTTTTTTCAAGCATTTCATCAGCATTTCCATGGTCAGCTGTAACCACCATTGTATAGCCTTCTTCTTTGCAAACACGTTTAATTCTACCAAGAGCTAAATCTAAAGCTTCCATCGAACAAATAGTAGCAGGTAATGAACCTGTATGTCCTACCATATCGCCATTTGGATAGTTGACACGTAAAAAACCATATTTATGAGATTTTAATGCTTCAATTAAAGTGTCTGTAATTTCTGCTGATTTCATCCAAGGCCTTTCATCAAAAGAAACTTTATCAGATGGTATTTCTACATATGTTTCCAATTCATTAGAAAACTTATCCGAACGATTACCATTCCAAAAATATGTAACATGGCCATATTTTTGAGTTTCTGAAATAGCATATTCATTAACGCCATGTTCAACCATAACTTCTGTTAATGTATTATGAATTTCTGGTGGATTTACTAAAAATCTAGCAGGTAGTTTTAAGTCTCCATCATATTGTAATATTCCGGCATATACAACATTTGGATAGTATTTTCTATCAAATTTGTCAAAATCTTTTTGATCAAATGCCATTGAAATCTCAATTGCTCTATCTCCACGGAAATTAAATAATATAACAGAATCATTATCGATGATTTTTCCAACAGGTTTACCATTTAAAGCAATGACAAAAGGTGGTAAATCTTGGTCGATTATTGAAGGATTTTCATTTCTATATGTAACAATAGCATCTTTTGCTGAAGCAAACATTCTACCTTCACCTAAAACATGTGTTTTCCAACCTTCTTCAACCATTTTCCAATTTGCTTGATAACGGTCCATTGTAATTTTCATTCTTCCGCCACCTGAAGCAATTTTAGCATCAAATGAATCGTCGTTTAATAAAGTTAATTCTTCTTCTAATTGATTAACATATATTAATGCACTTGTTGCTGGCACATCACGTCCGTCAAGTAAAATATGGATACGTACTTTCTTAACTCCTTCAAGTTTAACCTCTTTTAACATAGCGATTAAATGAGAGATATTAGAGTGAACATTTCCATCGGATAAAAGACCGATAAAATGTAATGTTGATTGATGATTAATGACATTGTTTACAACTTCTTTCCAAGAAGCGGAAGTAAACATTTTCTTTGATTGTATTGATTCATTTACAAGTTTTGCTCCTTGTGAATAAATTTGTCCACATCCTAAAGCATTATGTCCAACTTCAGAATTTCCCATATCATCATCGCTTGGTAATCCAACAGCACTACCATGAGCTTTCAATTTAACATTTGGATAATTTTTTAATAATTCATCAAGCGTTGGAGTGTTTGCAAGACTTACAGCATCTCCAAGTCCTGTTTTCGAAAAGCCAACACCATCCATAACAACAAGTAAAATTGGTTTATACATAATATTCCTCCATTAAAGCATTTAAAAATGCTTTCTAAATAATTATAACATTTTTTTTATGATAATGAATAGTTTTTATTTACTATTATGCATCTATTATTTAATCATATTTTTCTGTTTTCATCATATAATGATTTGAGGCGATAATATGAAACATTTAAAGTGTCTTGATAACTTTATAAATAGTAAAAGCAACTATTATAATGAAGAACAAATGCAATTAATTTCCATTTCTATGCTTAAAGAAAGAGGCGTTGAAATCGATGATATTGCGTTTTTATCTTATTATGCTCAATGCAAATATTTGCCAAATCTAACTTTAGATGAATGTAAAAAAGCAGTTTTAGAAATATTAAAAAAGCGTGAAACTTTCCACGCAATTTTATTTGCCATCAATGTTGATATATGTGCAGAAAAACATATGTTTGATGAGCCATTAAATGCCATAATTCTTTCCGATGTTGGTCTATTTAGTATTGATGAAACACTAGCTTTATCAATATGTGGAGACTATGGAAGCATAGGAAAAACAAACTTTGGAAATTTAGATATTAATAAGCCGGCTAAAGTTTATCAATTGCAAAATAATAAAGAACATTGTCATTGCTTTTTAGATGATATCATTAGCGCAATCGCTGCAAATTCTGCAATAAAAATTGCACAGCTACACGCCAATAATTCTATAAATGAATAATATCATCTAACTTTTTAAAATATTCTTTTTCTTTAATACTAAGTGTTAGTTTTGCTAAATCATTTTTCTCGCTTTTAAGATAATTATCTAACAATTCGTTAAAGTTATAATACTTCAAAACCTTTTTTGTATTAAATAAAGCAAAATTAATTGCATCACATTGACAAAGATATAAACAACGAAAGCAACCTATACAACTTTTTTTAAATTGAATTCTTTTTTTGACTTTGTTATAGATAATTGAACCATTAACACACTGATTAAGACATTTCCTACACCTATTACACTTTTTTTTGTCAACTTTGATAAAAAATGAATTTATATGATACATAAACAATGAAACACCATATAAATAATATGCCATTTTATTCTTTATTGTTATATGGTATTTTTTTTCATCAAACAAATGCCTAACTATGTATTTTACATATCTGATAGCGTAATTTATTTCACAATTTATCAATTCTATATTTGTCTTTTTTTCATAATTGCTAGGCATTAAAAAATGATATTCACCACAAAATATATTGTTTCTTTTTAGCAATATTTTGTTGATTTTATAAGATGATGCATAATTTAATGAAGAATCAGACTTTCCTGTATGAAAAATAAAATACTTTTTATTTTCAATATTTAATTTAAGTAAATTTTTTTCGATAATTTTTGGTGAAAGATGGTGATAAATAGGATAAGCAATGCCAATAATATCAGCATCAATTTTCACGTTTTTATCTTTGCCTTCTATAAGTCTTACTTCCGCATCTATTTTATTTAATTGCAAAACATTTTTAAAAAGTGTCGCAATAAAAAGTGTATTATATGTTCCTGTAAAATAATATAATAGTACCTTCATTAATCGTGCTCCTGAATCATTTTTAAAAGATATTTTATAGCCCCATCTTCCTCGTTACTATAATCCGTAATAACATTTGCATATTTTTTTGTTTCGTCATCGGCGTTTTTCATAGCAATTCCCATACTTGCATAAGATAATAATTCTCTATCATTTTCACCATCGCCAAAGAAAATTAAGGATGATGCATCTTTGTTGTAATATTTAAGCATTGCTTCAACACCCTCTTTTTTAGAAAAATGCAAATTATAAAATTCTCCCATATAATTCCAATAACGATAATGATAATCTTCACTTTTATTAATTATACTAGCAATTTTATTTTGAAGCAAAGGGTCTTTTGCCATAATAACCATCGCATTAGGACTTGCAGGCAAAGTGTCTTTAAAATTGCCAATTTTGTAGCAATTTGGCCAACAATTGCCAGTTAGCGAATATGTTTGATAATCAATTTCTATCAATATATCATCGATCATTTCCATCAACTCACGATTATTTATAACACTTTCAACTATAGACATAGGAATAATAATATTCCTAATTTTTTTATCACTAATAGGATCATACACCATTGCTCCGTTACACAAAACGCAAAGTGTATTCATATTGCATCTTTTATATATATCAATTGACGATACGATACTTCTCCCAGTGACCAAACAAATATGATAACCTTCTTCGATTAATCTTTTTATTGTTTCATAGGTAAAAGCAGAAGGAAAAGTATCATTTCTTGCTAATGTACCATCAATGTCAAAAGCGATGATTTTCTCTTTTAAATTCATTATCTTAATCCCACTTTACGATATACTTTTGACAGTTTCTTTCTAGCATAATAAGAAGCTTTACTAGCCCCCTCTTCCAATACTTTTTCAATTATTCCACTACTTTGAATTTCTTTAACTTTTGTTTGTAAATCATTTAATTCTTTACAAACAACATCCGCAACTGCTTTTTTAAATTCACCATAACCTTTGTTTTCAAATTGTTTTTCTATTTCATTTATTGGCATATTAGTTAAACTTGACATAATAGTTAATAAATTAGAAATTCCAGGTTTATTTATCGTATCATAAACGACCTCACTACCACTATCTGTAACAGCAGACATAATTTTCTTTCTTGTAATAGTTAAATCTTCAAGAAGATATACTGTTCCCTTTTCCGATTCTGATTTTGACATTTTCTTTAATGGATTTGAAAGAGAGTTGATCTTTGCACCATTTGTAGCAATAATAGGTTCTGGCACTTTAAAAGTATCACTATAATGAGAATTAAAGCGAATAGCCAAATCACGAGTTAATTCAACATGTTGTTTCTGATCGATTCCTACAGGAACATAGTCGGCATCATATAATAAAATATCTGCCGCCATTAAAGCAGGATAAATATAAATACCAGTAGGTATAGATTCATTATTTCCCATTTTAGCAGTTTTGTCCTTATATTGAGTCATTCTAAATAACTCTCCCATATTGGAATTACATGTCATTATATAACCAAGTTCGGCATGTTCATGAACATCGCTTTGTTTAAATAAAACAACTTTTGAAGGGTCAAGGCCACAAGCTAAATATATCGATATTAAATCCTTAGTATTTTGTCTTAACTCTTTAGCATCAATTGGAAGCGTTAAAGCGTGTAAATCAGCAATGAAAACAAACATTTCATATTCATCTTGATATGCAATAAATTGCTTTATTGCCCCAATATAATTTCCAAGAGTCAACTTTCCTGTTGGCTTTATACCACTAAGCATTCTTTTTTTATTATCCATATTTTTCTCTCCTTAAAAATAAAAACGTCCTTATTAATTATTCTAAGGACGTAAAATTACGCGGTACCACCTTAGTTCATAACATCGTTATGCACTCATTAATGTATCTATGCCTCGAAACGATATAAAATCGTTCTTAATGCCCCATATTATCTATACTACTTGTTTATTTGCACCAACCATAAACTCTCTTGAAAGCTCATATAGTTTTTCTCATTTTTCGGCTTAATTTATTATATATTTATTTTATCTTTTTTGTCTAGTATTTTTAATATTTTGATTGTGAAATCATGTTTTCAATAATAACACTATATAGTGTTTTAAAAGTTATAGATTAATAATAATTTCCACTAATACTATAAACTGAAAACAATCAAATATTAAAGAGACAAGAAATTACTAACATCATATAAACCAAAAACTACTTAAAGCATACAAATTCTTTATTGTTTTCTTTGCATAAAAATACTATTCTATTTAACTTTAAAAAATTGATACTACCTAATACTTTCTATTTTCTATATCTGATAATTGTTTTAATAATGATTTATCAACTATTTTATTGCTATTTGTTACATATGGTGTCAACAATGATCCACCAAATTTGTTGATATTATTATGTTGAAATACTTCATAAATAGCTAATGATGAAACATTTAAACCAATAATTTCTTGATTGTAAGACTTTGCAACATTCGTATACATGTCAATTAGTGTTTCGTTAGAATATTTATCAAGTAAGCCATCAATTAATTGTCCAGTTAATAAGACAACATCAGCCTTTAAATATATTTTTGAATTTAAATATATCGTTGTTAATGAATTATATGTAATACCAAATTTAATATCTTTTGTATCTTGATAATAAGCAAGTTTCTTTTCAATTGAAATCAAATCGTTATTTTGCATCGTTGAATTTGAAAATTCCACACAAAAATAAATGTTTAATTCGGAAAAATAACTTTGGCTTTGATATGCTTCCATCACCCTTTGAAGATGATCGAAATCAAAAGAAAAATAAAAGACATTAGGAGAAGTTTTATTATTGTATTTGAATGTTATAATTTGTTCAAAAACATTTTTAAAAAATTTAAATCTAAAAGACTTTCTTTTGATAAAATCCATAAAAGCAGTAAAGGAAATTTTTAACGATTTAGGTAAATCAATCGAAATAAAATATCCACAAATTTCTTTGTTTTCCTTATCTATAATTGGGGTAAATTTAACTTCAAATGAATTGCTTAATACAACTTTTTCTACCGCTAGTAACATATTATTTAATTCTGTATGAGTATTTTGCACATTCCCATCAAACGCTTGTAGACGATCTGAAAAATGTCCTCTTTTTATGGCATAATCAGCTGTAGCTTCAGCTTTTAACGTGTCATCCATCGATAAAACGTTTTCCTTATCAATAATTACGTAACCAGCATACAAATTAATCGAATAACTAAAACGATGTTGAGCAAGATCATATACTCCAGAATTTCTTTGTAAAATACGTTTTATTCTTTGTTTATATTTTTTTATATTAGCAACATTAGTTGAAAAAATTACAAACGCTCCATTATCTGTTTTACTCAACAGTTCGTTTTCCAATTTATCCTTATTTAATCTATGATAAATACTCTCTTCAATATTGTTTAAAATATCCTTAGGAAATTCTTTTCTTAAATATTCTCTTTCTTTATATACAATGTATATTAAAAAATTATTTGAATGTTCATCAACGACACTTAATCTTTCATTTGCTGTTTGATAAAAAAGTTCCATATCAATCGTCGATGGTGCTAATTTATCAATACGATTAAATACATTCATCGATTCTGTTGTGTCAATAAATGTTAAATAATAACGTTTAGAATAATAATTATAGCTTTCAAGATCAACCATATAGACTTTTCTTTCATGGTTTTCATACATGACAAGTTCAATTCTTCTTGTCTTATTAAAGTCTTGAATTTGCGAAACATTATTTAGCCACTTTTTAAATTTTTCAGAATTACATCGATCAAATCTTACAAAAAATTCATCTATTGTCATTATTTCATCGGTATTAGTTTGATCATACAAATAACGTTTTTCCACCATTTTTTCTTCAAAGTCAATAATCACTGATATTTGTTGTGACTTTGTATCGTTTAAACACTCTTTAAATGTTTTTTCTTTTTTATAATACTTTTGATTGATAAACAAAAAGAAAACAACTATTATTGTTATAATTAAAAAACATAACAATAATACTACCCAATAGTTATTTAAAAAGTTAACAAGTGATAGAATCATTTTTTTAACTACCTTTCATTTTTTGTAAAATGAATAACTACAATTTCCCTACGAGCAAACAAGCGAAGTCTTAATTTTCCAAAACCAAGTCCACTTGTTACCAACAATTTTGATTGATTTTTTTCATGCAAACCATATGTGTATTTTCTACCATACTTAGGGCGATAATAAAGTGGAATAAATGGCAATTTTATTTGCCCACCATGAGTATGACCAGACAAAATAACTTGTGAAGAAATATTATCAACTACATCACCTTCATGAGAAAGAATCAAATCGTATTTTTTTAATGGTAAAACAGCGTGATTATATAACGTATCATTCATCCCATAAATTGATAATGATAACCCATCTTTTTTAAATATTACGCTATCATTATCAAGCACTTTAAAACCCATAGCATTAAATAAATTATGCTTTTCATTAATAGTAATATTTCTTTCAATTTTATATTCGTGATTGCCATATATCGCATAACAACTTTTATTTTTTAATGGTTCAAAACACTTTGACAGTATTTTTTCATCATAATACTTATTTGTTTTGCTACCTATTAAATCTCCGCCAAATAAATAAATGTCGCCATTTAATTGTTTTAGTTTTATAACTTGCTTAGCTAATTCTTCTTTTTTTAAAAGTTTACCAATGTGTAAATCAGAAAAAAACACTATTTTAATTTCTTTATCAATAGAATCACATGAATCAATTTTATAAAGATTTCCATCTTCTAATCGATAATGAATTGTTAATATTTTTTTAGTATCTATTATTGTTTTTATTATTAATAAAATAATAATTACAACACTAATTATTAAAAGTGCAACCCACATAAATTATTTTACCTGAAAATGATTTTCTTTTTTCATATTAATAACATCTTTTAAATCATCATCTGATAAATGATATGTATGGCTACAAAAATTACATGTGACATCTAAACCTTTATTGTCCTTTATCGCTTCATCTAATTCTTTAAAACTTAATTGCGTTATAAGTTCCTTAGTTTTTTCAAGTGAACATGAACATTGATATTTCAATTCATAATTGAACAATTCATCAACCTCATCAAATAATTTTAAGGCAAAATCTTGTGGTGATGTAGCCTCTTCAATCAATTTTGAAACCGATGTTAGGTTCTTTAATAAATTATCTAAATAATCATATGCCTCACTTGTAGCGTTAGGAAGAAGTTGAATCATAAACCCACCAGCTTGTTTACAAGTACCATCGGTATTTAAAAGCACTCCAAGTGCAACGATAGTTGGTGTTTGTTCACTTACTCCAAAATAATAACTAATATCTTCACCAATTTCTCCACTTACAAGTTCACAAGTACCAATAAATGGCTCTTTCATATTTAATTGCTTACGAACAGAAAGTGTCCCATTGCTACCAACAACAGCAGCTACATTTAGCATTTTACGATCATTTAAAGGAGCGCTTACTTCAGGATGAGAAGCATATGCTCGAACATGGCCAACTGAATCTGCTTCAGCACGAATTATTCCTATTGGACCATCTCCATCGATGCTTACCATAACTGACTCATTGCCTTTAAGCATACTTCCCATCATCAATGTTGCCGTAATTAAACGCCCCATTGTTGCTACTACAACAGGTGTTGCCATAATATTTTTACAATAATCATTGACAACATCTGTCGTAAAAGAAGTTATAAGACGTGCTTGCTTATTCAAAACCAAATATTTATATAAAACACTTTTATTTTCCTTCATTATTATCATCTTCTTGATTTAGTGTTGATGTTTCATTTACAGCATTTTTCTTAGCTAGATTTTCTGAATTTTGTTTATAAGCATCATAAGCGTCAAGTGAGCCATATTGTACTAAAAACTCAATTTCATCAGCTGTAATTGTTTCATATTTTAACAATGCTTCAGCAATTAAAATTAACAAATCCTTATTATCTTCAATTGTCTTTTTAGCAACAGCTAAACAGCCATCAATAATCTTTCTTACTTCAATATCAATTTCGTTTGCTACTGCACCGGAAATCTTATTAGCAGAGCCATAATCTCTTCCTAAAAATACTTCATCTGCAGAAGTTTCATATTTGATTGGTCCTAAAGGTGACATACCTAAATATGTTACCATTGCACGAGCAATATTTGTAGCTCTTTCAATATCAGAAACTGCACCAGTAGTAATGTCTTCAAAGAAGATTTCTTCAGAAGCTCTACCAGCTAAATATGAAGTAATCTTCGCTGTTAATTCACCTTTAGTTTGCAAATAACTATCATCTTTTGGAGTCATTAATACATATCCACCAGCATCACCACGTGGAATAATAGTAATTTTTTGAACAACTTCAGCATCAGCTACTTTTAATCCAACAACTGCGTGACCTGCTTCATGGTAAGCAACCATTTTCTTACATCTATCACTGATGACTCTTGTCTTTTTAGCAGGGCCTCCCATTACTCTATCGATAGCTTCATCGATATCTGAAGAGGAAATCTTGTCATGATTGCTTCTAACTGATAATATAGCTGCTTCATTTAATACATTTTCTAATTGAGCACCTGAAAAACCAGGAGTACGTTTAGCAACAGATTCAAGTGAAACATCACTTGCTAAATCTTTATTACGAGCATGAACTTGTAAAATTGCTATTCTACCTTTAATATCAGGTAAAGATACCTCAATTTGTCTATCGAAACGTCCAGGTCTTAATAATGCTGGATCTAATACGTCAACTCTGTTAGTAGCTGCTAAGACAATTACACCAGAGTTTGCTTCAAAGCCATCCATTTCAACAAGTAATTGGTTCAATGTTTGTTCTCTTTCATCGTGTCCACCACCAAGGCCTGTTCCTCTTTGACGACCGATAGCATCGATTTCATCAATAAAGACAATACATGGGGCTGTAGAACGAGCTTTTTTAAACATGTCTCTAACACGGCTAGCACCTACACCAACAAACATTTCAAGGAAATCAGAACCTGAAATATAATAAAATGGTACATTTGCTTCTCCAGCAACAGCTCTTGCTAACAATGTTTTACCAGTACCTGGTTGTCCTTTTAAGATAACGCCATTTGGAATTCTTGCTCCCGCTTTTGCATATTTTCTAGGATTTTTCAAATAATCAACAATTTCTTGCATTTCCGCTTTTTCATCTTCACATCCGGCAACATCGCTAAAACGAGTTTTTGATGCATCTTCAAGACGTGCTTTTGATTTTCCAAAATCCATTGCTCCGCCTGCTCCACCTTGTGACTTCATTATTCCGCGGAATAAAAATACCATTAATACAACCATCAAAATTGTAGGTAAAAAGTAGATTATAAAATCTACAAATGTAAATGAATTAGTCTTATCTTCTCTAGACAACTTAAAAAGTTCTAGATTATGGCTTTTATAAAAATAATCTAAGTCACTAATTGCATTTTCTACACGAATAATATAATCTTCATTTGCTGACCACTCAAGAGTAGCTACTGCTTTTTTATTTTCGTTAGTATAATAAACAACAACTGCTTCAGATTTTATATATCCTAAATTGACTTCAATTGCTGCAACTCTATCCTTTGAAAAATTATAATTTGTAGCAAAATTCATTGTATCAACATAATTATCAATGTCATCATCATCTTTAATAGTTGAAACATTACCAGTTAAGGCATATTCAAATTCATTAATATTCCATGAATATGTCAAACTTCTAGAAAGTTGAGATGAGAAAGATATAAGTGCGATAATGGCAACAAGTATAACTCCCCATATAATAAAATATTTTATACTATTAGACTTTTTTTGTTTGCCTGTATACATATTTGGATTGTTCATTTTTTATCCTCCTTTTAAGCACTATAAAAGCGCTTTAGTCTATTGTATCACAATTAGAAAAATAATCAATATATATTGATTTATTTTTATTGTTACCTAAAATGGTATTTTTTATCATTTTATGTATTAAAAACTGCAATTATTACATATCGAGAAAAAGGTTATTTTTAACATTTTTATAACCGTATTTCCTATATAGCTTATAGACAAAAATGATTTCATGATGACAATTTTCAATAACTGGTATTTTACTTCTTTCAAGAAGAGGAATTTTTTTATCAATAAATAGTCTACTAACTTTTTTACTTCCCTCTTTCAAAGTTATTTTATCATCATTGTTATACGATCTAATCGTAATAGGAAAATCATCATTAGAAACATAGATCCCTTGCATTTTTAAACCACTATTTACTATTTTAAAATTCGATGTTGCGACATATTGCAATTTATCAAACACATATGAAAAAGAATTAATATTTCTATGGTTGAAAGCTATTTGTTGATAATTTTTTTCCAAATAATAATCATCAGCTATTTTATAATACAAATTAGATTTGTCGCTTTTCAAATAATTTTTCAATGTTAATAATAATGATTTAACAATATATTTTTTGTAGTTTTTCTCGCATAATTCATATAAAAATATCATAAGCCATAAATCATCTTTTTCACTTAATAAAGAAATGGTATATACAGGATAAAACTTAATAAAATCTTTGACATCATTTCTCGTATTAATAAGTTTTTCTTCATCTTTTAACGCTTGTTTTAATAACATTTCTTTATTAGCATTTATTAAATTTTTACGAATGACATTTCTTGGATGAACAGATGAAAAATTGCTACTATCAATCCCATAAGGAATATCATTATCCTTACAATAATTTAGTAGATACTCTTTATCACATTCATAAAGTAAAGGACGTAAAACTTTCATGTTTTTTATAATAGTTTCCTTTAAGATTAAATAAGACTCATTAACTACATTCCTTTGTTTTTTTAATAAATATGTTTCTAATAAGTCATCTTTATGATGAGCTACAAAAAGCCCTTTACAATCATATTTTTCGTATAAATCAGCAAAAAAGTCATAGCGAAATTCTCTAGCTATCGCTTCAAATGATCCTCGATAAGATTTGTTAAAATATGTTACATAACACATGATATTATGACTTTTGCAATACTTTTTTACTAATCGCTCTTCATCATCGCTTTCTTTTCTCGTTTTATAGTTCACATGGGCTACAATAATCTTATATTTTTGTTTTAAAAGCATATCTAAAAGAGCCATGGAATCTGGCCCACCTGAACATGCCATTAAATAAGTATCATTCAAATCATAATTAAATATCATATTTATTCCCCAATTAACTGTTTTAATTTTTCTTCATAAAAAGATGAAGATAAAGCCATATTAGAATATCTACTTTCAAGGTTTTTAGCAACTACTTTAAGGTCATTATCGTATTTATCAATCAATTCTTCAACCACAAGGTTAAAAAGATCGTTATCGCATAATAAATTATAAAAATTTAAATAATTATTAGTACCTAAAAGAGGCAATTTAATATTATCTATCTTTTCATTATTTTTCATTTTCTTTAATATATCATCGACATTATCAAAATCGTTTATTGTGAAAGAATTTTTAATTATAACAGCCTCATTAAAAGGTTTAAAGTAATCAAGAAAATAGGAAATCTCAATCTTTTTTTGATAATTTTTTTCTTTAAAAAAAGACACAATCAACAAGATATTTACAAAATCTAAAAAAGTTGAAGATGTATAAATTGATATTTCATCAAAATATTTTAAATAATCAATAATTCCTGTTAATGAACTTGGCGTCTTATAATTTGCTAAATCATAAAAATAAGGATTAGTAAAAAGCCTCGCATTTAAGGGCAAGATATCCTCTTTATACTTCTTATAAATATTTTCATTTACAATGATGAAACACTTCATTCACTTGCCTCCATTAATTTTGTTTTTAATTCTCTTAACTTTCTTATAAAGTTAATAGCTATAGAAATATAATCGCTTTTTTTAACAATTTGACATTCAATTTTATTAATTTTATATTTTAATGAAATATCGTTACTAACTTGACAAGCTATGTCAAATATTTTAATTCCAATATCTTTATATTTCATAAAACTTTTGTCGATTGACATAATAAAGCACTTATCATAATCATTAAAACTATCGATAATATTATAAGAAATAGATAAATCTAGTTCCCTTTTTTCAAAAAGCAAATTGATAGTTTGAGGTAGTTTCCCTGTTTCATCTATCATTTCTTCTTTAAGAGTATTTAATTCATCAAAACTACTTGTAGCATCAATTCGCTTATATAAATCAATCTTTTCATAATCATTGTTAAAATAATTATTTGGAATGTAAGCATCAATTTGTAACATAACTTTAGGATTGACTTTTGTTTCTTCTTTTTTATCTTCAATATTATTTTGCTTTTTAATAATCGCATTATGAAGCATTTCAATATACATATCTATTCCTACTGTTTCTATAAAACCAGATTGTTCAGTTCCAAGTAAATCTCCTGCTCCTCTAGTTATTAAATCTCTCATAGCAATTTTATATCCTGAACCTAAAGATGTAAATTCTTTAATCGTCTGCAATCTTTTTTTAGCTATTTCATTTAATTCTTTATTAGCATCATATAGTAAATATGCATAAGCTAAGCGATTAGATCTGCCCACACGACCTTTAATTTGATATAATTGAGACAAGCCAAAACAATCTGCATTTTCAACGATGATCGTATTGACATTTGAAATATCAATACCATTTTCTATAATAGTTGTACAAAGCAAAATATTATATTCATTATTGATAAAACTTTGCATAATGTCTTCTGTTTGTTCAACGCTAAGCTTTCCATGGGCAATAGCTACTTTAGCATTTTTAATGTTTTTTTCAAGTTCATTTTTAATAAAAGATAATCTTTCTATTCTATTGCATAGATAATATACTTGTCCTTTGCGAGCAAGTTCTCTTTCAATAATTTCCTTAATCGCCCTATTATCTTTTTTAATAACATATGTTTGCACTGGCATACGATTTTCAATTGGTGTATTAATATAAGAAAAACCTCTAACCCCTGTCATAGCCATTTGTAAAGTTCGAGGAATTGGCGTGGCAGTAAGTGTCAAAACATCTATATTTTGTTTATATTCTTTTATTTTTTCTTTATGTTCTACCCCGAATTTATGTTCTTCATCAACTATTAATAAACCTAAATCTTTAAATACTACATCAGCGCTTAATATCCTATGAGTGCCAATTATAAAATCAAGATTTCCGTTTGCTAAATCTTTTAATATCCTATTGCTATCTTTTTCACTAACTTTACGAGAAAGCAAGCTAATACGCACGCCAAAGTTTCTAAAGCGATCAATTGCGGTTAAATAATGCTGTCTTGCAAGTAACGTTGTAGGACATAAAAGAGCTACTTGTTTTCCGCTATTTATCGCTTTAAATGCTGCACGAAAAGCAATCTCGGTTTTTCCAAAGCCAACATCACCAACAAGCAAACGGTCCATTATATTATCACTTTCCATATCTTGTTTAATTTCTTTTAAAACTTGCTTTTGGTCTTTCGTTAATTCATAACCAAAGTCATTTTCAAAAGACATTTGAAAATCATCATCTGGTGCAAAAGCAAAACCTTTCTTCTTGGCTCTTTGCAAATATAAAGCAATCAATTTATCAGCAACTTCATTAACTTTTTCACTTACTTTCTTTTTTGTGTTTTCCCATTCTTTAGAACCAAGTTTATTAATTTTAGGAACAACACCTTCTTTAGAAACATATTTCCTTACTAATTTAAATTGTTCTAAAGGTAAGAATAAAACATCATCATTTCGATAGACAATTTTCATATAATCTCGATGAATTGAGTTATTTAATAATGTTTCTATTCCTTGATATATACCTATGCCATGAGTTTCATGAACTAAATAATCTCCGATTTGTAAATCATTAACACTTTCTATAGTTATCGCATTTTTATATCGTGAAAATTGAGATACTAATGGTTTATATTTCTTTTTAAATATTTCATCTTCTCCAATGATGCAAAGTTTTTCTAAAGGGAAAGATAAGCCGATATTCAAATCAAAATTACCGATGTTAACTCCTTTTTTAAATTCTTCATCAGGTGTTTCAACCACATGATAATTTAAACCTTTTTGTTCAAAAAAATTTCTTAATGAGTCAAAATGAATTTTAAAGTCTAAGCCAATGTATATCGTGTAATTTAAAAAAACAAATTCCATAATTTGCTTATAAAGCATTTCTAAATTGAAATCAAAAGTATCTATTTTTGTATAATTTAACTCTACAATTTCATTGCAAATATCGGTAGAGAAAAAATGTTTATATAAAACACTATTTTTAAATTCTTTATATGTTGAAAACATATTTAAAAATAAAAGTGTCAAACCATCTTCAAAATTTTTTTCATCTTGAAGAAGCATTTCATCATTGATGAATTTCTCGCTATTTTTTATCTTTTCTTCATCGACAATATAAATCATTTTATTTTCTACGTAACTTGCAAATGTCGAATAGGTATTAAAAAATGTATAATAACGATATATTTGTTCTGAAAAATCATAAGACATTATTTTTTCAATATCTTCATTGATTGTGTGTTCAAGTTGCAAATTATTTTTGCATCTGATTATTTGTTTTTTTGCCTCTTCTTTGATTTTTAAGACTCCACTTTTTACATCGTTTACTAAAAATTCTGTAGCAGGAATAATTTTAACACTATTTGTAACATGAAGAGTTCTTTGTGTGTCAACATCGAAAAAGCGAATACTATCAACATATTTATCGAAAAACTCTATTCTAAATGGTTTATCATAATTAACAGAAAAAATATCGATAACTCCACCTCTATATGAATATTCAAATGGCTGTGTTACTTTTAAAACATTTTTATATCCAATATGAATTAAATGTTGAATTAGTGGCAACAATTCACATTCATCATTTAAAGAAATTACTTTAGATAAAGAAAGAAAAATTTCTTTACTTGGGACATAACGAGTAATTGCCATTGTATGAGTCACTACAATCATCGGCTCATCTTCAAGTAGTTTATTTAAAATATATAATCTTAAAGAAAGCATTTCAGGAGATGTAGCTAATGAAGTAAATTTTGTTACTTCATCGACACAATACATAAATACCTTACCATTAAGCAAGCGAGATAATTTATCGTATAATTCTTGACAAGAAAGTAAATTATCTAAAACGATAATATATTGCCTTGGATGTTTAATAAATTGATGAAAGACAAAAAAAGCAAAGGATTCATCATTGCTACAATGAATAACGTTGTTTGCTTCTAAAATATTTTCAAAAGTCTTTGTAAAAACATTTAAATAATTATTTTTCATCACTTTTCCTAACATTATAGCGATTCATCGCTAAATCAAATTTGTTGTTAATAAATAAATCGCATGATTTAGCTACATCAACAAATGATTTGTTCAATAATTCGATTTCCTCTTTATTAAACTTTGATAAAACAAAATCGACCATATCCATACCATTTGAAGGACAACCAATACCAACACGGATACGATAAAAAGATGTATCATTTAATAACATTGTGATATTTTTCATCCCATTATGTGAACCAGGATTACCTTTAACTCTTAAGCGCAAAGATGCAAATGGTAAATCCTTGTCATCGTATACAACTAAAATATCTTGGTGGGGAATATGATAATATTGACTGATTTCAAGTATTGCTTGACCAGAAAGATTCATATACGTCAATGGCTTAAATAAATATACTTGCTCTTCACCAGCAAAAAAGGATGTCAATAGGCCATGGAATTTTTCTTTATAGTCCATGCATTTTTTTTCTTTTGCATAATGGTCAATAAACATAAACCCAACATTATGTCTTGTTTTATCATATTTATTTCCAGGATTTCCAAGACCCACAATCAATTTCATATTATCACTTCCTACATGGCTATTATACCATACTTTTATCACGAATTAACTAACAAATAAAAAAATGGATAAACTATAGTTGATTGACAATATGTTTATTTCTTATTACAATATCAAAAAGGAGTACTCATAAATGAAAATAAAACTGTCTGATCACTTTACTTATAAAAGATTAATAAGATACGTGCTTCCAAGTATCATTATGATGATATTTTCTTCAATATATTGTGTTATAGATGGACTTTTCATTTCAAATTTTGCAGGGAAAGACCCGTTTGTAGCGGTAAACTTAATTTATCCTTTCTTTATGATTTTAGGTGCAATAGGTTTTATGGTTGGAGCTGGAGGAAGCGCTATTGTTTCTAAAACATTTGGAGAAAAAAAGGATAAACTAGCCAATGAATACTTTTCGTTTTTAATTTATTTTACTTTTATAATTGGAATAATATTTGTTATTGTTGGACAATTATTATTACCAAATGTTATTAAAATATTCAAAGCAGATGATGTACTTTATCCATATTGTCTAACATATGGAAGAATATTTTTAATCGGCATTCCTTTTTTTATGTTACAAATTGCCTTTCAAACTTTTTTTAATGTTGCAGAAAAACCAACACTTGGTTTTTTAATAACCATTTTTTCTGGAGTTATGAATATCATTCTTGATGCTTTACTTGTAGCTATTATTCCACTTGGAATTAAAGGTGCTGCCCTTGCTACAATAATCAGTCAATTTGTCGGCGCTATCATACCAATTATATACTTTATAAAAGCGAAAAATTGCATATTGCATTTAAGTAAAGGTCCATTTAGATTAAAAATTTTAGTTAAAACTTGTAGCAATGGCTTATCGGAATTTGTAAGCAATATTTCAGGTTCATTAGTAGCTATTATTTTCAACTACATTTTACTTGAAAAAAGTGGCGATAATGGCGTTGCTGCTTATGGTGTTTTAATGTATATTAACTTTATTTTTCTTGCAATATTTATAGGATATTCTATGGGTTGTGCTCCTCTTATTGGTTATAACTATGGCGCTAAAAACACTTCAGAAATGAAAAACTTATTTAAAAAAAGTTTAATAATTATCGGTATTAGTTCTATATTTATGGTAATGTTAGCAATTATATTAGCTTTACCTATATCACTTTTGTTTGCAAGTTATGATAAAGAATTGTTTGAACTTACTAAAAGAGCTTTTTACATCTATTCATTTTCTTTTGGTTTTTCTGGTTTTGTTATTTTCTTTTCATCAATGTTTACAGCATTAAATAACGGTATCGTCTCTGCTTTTATTTCTTTTTTAAGAACGTTAATCTTCCAAATATCTTGTGTTATAATATTTTCTACTTTATTTGGTGTCGATGGTATTTGGATATCTATTGTTGTTGCAGAGTTTTTATCTTTATTTGTTGCTTTAATATTTGTGTTTGCTAATAAAAAACGTTATCAATACGCATAAAAATAACCTGTAATTCAATTAGCACCTTTTTATCAAGGCTTTAAATTACAGGTTGTTTTTTTATTAAACTACAGCTTCATATTCAAAGATTATATATTCTAAATAAAGAAGCAATAATACATGAACTAATTCTGTTCCTTTTTCTTTAATAGCAATATAATCTTCCCCAATTGCAAGAAGTTTTCCCTCATACATCATATCGCGCCATTTAATTGAATCAGGATATGAGAAGAAAAACTTTCCTGTTTTTCCTACAGCTCTTTTTAAGACAGAATTAACAAACGAGTTCTCCGCATCTTTCGTATCTAAAATACTTGTGATGCTAGCAGTTGGCTCAGTTTGTTTTGGTGTGTCTCGATATTCACTATTAGGAGTTGGATATAAAGGGACATTTTGATTAATTTGCGAGTTATAATTGTTAAAATTCATTGTTTTATCTCCTTCAATTAAATATATTGAAGAAAATAGTAAATTATGATAATTTAAGCTTCTTGTTTTCTTTTACTAATTAAATCAAATGCAAAATAAACTAGTAAACATAAGCATACTACACCAATTGCTAAATAAGAAAGATAATCCATAGCATCTTTTTTCTTATTTATTGCTTTAAAAAATACACCTAAAGGATAAAAAGATAATATAGAAGTTACGCTAATAGAAAAATAATAAAAAGCTAAAGTATCTTCCTTATTTCCTTTTAAACAATAGATTTTATAAATACCATAAGAAAATAAAGCAATCGATATAATCATAGCTACTAAATAGTCGCTATTAAAAGAAATATCAGTTCCATACTCATCTTGATAAAACTCGTAACTTAAAATATAAAAAACTAGACTAAAGATAAAAGATATTAAACCAGCACTTGCTAAAGCAATATTTTTAGTTAGCTTGAATTTCATTTGTATTTCCTCCATTATTAATCATTAAAATAGATGGTTGTTTAATTAATATTAGGCAAAGTAAAGCGGCATTAATAATAATATTTGGTAACATATATTCACCATTATAAACAAGGCTAAATAAAGCTGGTCCACCTAAGAATCCTTCTGGACATGATGAACTCCAAAAAATTACTCCAGCTAAATAATGAGATAACAATTTTAACATCCCACCAACTACACAACCTAAAATTAAATATTTCATTTGTTGCTTTCTATCTTTGCTATTTAAAAATGCTTTTTTAAATACACCACACATAGCTACTAAAGGATAAGCTATCACATAATCTAACATTATTTGAAGAAGAACCATATACCAGCTATCGGCAATGGCATAAATACCAGTTAACATTTGAAGAAAACTTAATATAAATGCACTAATTAAGCCATCGACAACTCCTCTTCTAAAAGTGATGACAAGTATTGGAAGCATCGCAAAACCAATTGAACCTCCATTTGGGAATAAACCTCTAAAAATACCTCCTTGCAAAGTATCTAAAGCAAAAGCTAATGCTGCCATAATGGCAATTTCACTGATTTCTCCTACAAGATTTTTCTTTTTCACGTTTCTTTCCTCCTTAAAAAAAATCCTTATGAGCAAAGTAACGCTAATAAGGATTTCATATAAAAATATTTAATTTTTCCTTACGCTAGCATTACCTAGATCAAGTTAATGGTCATTCTTAGTATCAAAGAATATCTCAGCCGAGTTCTCTCAGCACCCATGTTTTAAAACTACTTCTTTTCTTTTAAAAACTTAACTCTTTTTGCTGGAACCTTACTTAAAATAAGTTCCTTAAATGAATCAAAGTTATCTCCACCAAGGTATGTTTCTTTTGGAAGGATAACAACTGTTTGTCTATCTAAATAAAACATAAACAATGTTTTTGATTCCCTTACAACCATAAAGTTTTCATACTTTAATTCAAAAGTATTTTCATCCTTTACTTTTTCATCTTTTAAAGCATTATCATTTTCATTGCTTGTTGGTGTTTCATCTTTTAAAGCACTATCATTTACATCGCTTGTTGATGTTTCACTTTTAATATTTTTTTCCGCATCCTTTTTTGCTGTTAAATTTTCATATATTACACTATCTTGTGAAAAAGTAACAACAATATGTGTGCGGTCAATATCACTTTGACGATTTTTAAGTTGCTTTTTAGTAATAGGTAGCATAATGTAACCTGTTAACGCACTAACAATACCCATTGCAAATGAGAAAATTGGAATAAAAATTCCTGAAGTGTTTTCGCTAGTATCTACTAAAAAATAAACACCAATAGCACAAAACAAAACACAAAATATAATATCACGAACCATTCTTTGTTTTATCAAAACAAATTTATAATATTCATAATAATTATCAAACGTATATTTTACATCAAATTTATGCATTATAATACCTCCTTAACTAAGTATATCACAAGACGAATAAAAACAACACTATTTTATTATTTGATTTCTTCGTATAATTTCTTATACTCCATTGCGCTTTTTTTCCAAGAAAAATCACATTTAAAGCCATTACGAATCGCTTTATTCCATAATTTTTTACGATTATAAACCGATAAAGCATACATTATAGTGTTATAAAAATCTGTGGCATTATAGTTATTAAAGGAAAAGCCATTTCCTGTCAATGTATATTCATTAAAAGCTTCAATACTATCTTTTAATCCACCACAGCATCTAACAAGAGGTAATGTGCCATATTGAAGACATATCATTTGTGCTAAACCACATGGTTCAAAAGCACTTGGCATTAAAAATAAATCTGCTGAGGCATATATTTTATGAGCCATTTGATTATCAAATCTAAGTATTGCCTTAAATTTATTGTGATAGCGTTTTGCTAACATATCAAATTCATATTCGAGTTTTTTATCGCCAGAACCTAGTAAAACAACATTGACATTTTGATAAGCTAAAAGGCCTTGCAAAACATCATTTACTAAATTCATTCCTTTTTGTGATGCAAGACGAGATATGATACCAATTAATGGAACATTGACATCTTCATTTAATGATAGTTCATGAAGAAGAGCCTTTTTATTTGCTCTTTTTCCAGAAACAAATCTTCTTTTTGGATATTTAAAGTCAATATATTCATCTTTTTCACAATTATAACTATCATAGTCTATGCCATTTAAAATACCCACTAATTTATTTTGTTCATTGTATAAGACACCATTTAAATTTTCACCATATTCACTCGTCAAAATTTCTTTTGCATATGTTGGCGATACTGTCGTTACTTTGTGAGCATAAATAATACCTAAAGCCATCAAATTAATGCTGTTTGTATTTTCATACTTTCTACTATCAAGTGGTAAATAATCTAAAACAAAACGTTTATCATAAATGCCTTGATAGGCAAGATTATGAATTGTGTATACACATTTGCAATTTGCAAAAAATAAATCGTGACAATAAACATCATTTAATAATGCAGCAACTGCACCCGTATGCCAATCATGAATATGTAAAATATCAACCTTAAAATTAATATATTTTGCTACTTCAAAACATGCAAGGCATAAAAAAGAATATTTTTCTAAATCATTATCATCATACACTAATCCTTTTTTATAATAATATTCATTATCGACAAAATAATAATCAACACCTTGATAATTTAATGTGAAAATTCCACAATATTGATGACGCCAATTCATATCGATATATATATACCCTAAATACTTCATATTTTCTTTATATTTCATGGCTATATTTCCATATAATGGCATCACAACCTTACAATTTAAGCCTATTTCGTTTAAGGCTTTTGGTAAGGATCCTACAACATCGCCAAGACCACCTGTTTTTGCAAAAGGAACAACTTCTGCTGAAACCATTAAAACATTGTTTACTTTACTCATTAGATTATTCTTCCTTTTTCAACAATTATTGGAAAACTATCTGTTCCTACTAATGTTTTGTTATCACGAACGATGACTTTCTTATCTAAAATAACATTTTCTAAATGAACGTTTTCACCAATTTCGCCTTGTTGTAAAATAATAGAATTTTTAATGACACTACCTTTTTTAACTTTAACATTTCTAAAAATAAGCGAATTTTCAATTGTACCATCAATGCTACAACCATCAGCCACAAAACAATTTTTTACATTAGCATTAGTAAAATACCTTGTTGGTGTAGTATCTTTATCTTTAGTATATATTGGATGTTCGCTATTGAATAATTCATCGCGAACTGTTTTATCTAATATTTCCATGCTTGCATTATAATAATCACTAATTGTAGCTATTTTTCTACCATATCCATCAAAATTGTAGGCTTTAATTTTTAAATTACCGATGTTTCTTGCAACAATATTAGCTAGATAGCCTTTTTTACCACGAACTTTTGAATGTTCAATAAGTTCGATTAATACTTGTTTTTTAATTAACACGTAGCCAAAATAACGTTTTGTTGCGTGTGAAACATTTTCACCCTTTTCAATCGCTAAAATGTTTTCTTGATCATCTGTTAGAATATATGATTCTATCGCATCTTTACTAGCTCCATCATCAACATTTTTATAAACTACCGTAATATCAGCATTTTCAGCAACATGATATTTAAATAAATCATTGAATGTTTTATTAATGATAATATTTGATTCAGCAAGTAATACATAGTCTTGTGTCGAACGCTTTAAAAAGCCTAATACGCCATATAAAATATCAATTCTACTATCAGAACCAGATGAACTTAAATTAGAAAATGGAGGGAATAATGTTAAACCATATCTTTTCCTTGCAAGGTTCCAATGTTTACCACTACCTAGATGTCCCATCAATGAGTGATAGTTATTTTGTGTTACTACCGCGACATTAATCATTCCACTATTGACCATATTTGATAAGACAAAATCAATGACACGATAACGGCCATCGATTGGAAGTGCTCCTAATGGACGAACTTTTGTCAATTCATTAACATCAGCATAATGTGAATCTGCAAAGATTACGCCAATTACATGTGTCATCTTATTTACCTCCCTTTATACTTTTAGTAATCATTGAATGCTTACCGATTTTTACATTGTTACCAATTGTAACATCCGTTCCAATTAATGATAAGTCATTGCTACAAATTTTTGTATTTACATACTCTGGTGTATCAACACCTCTAGTATTTATTCTTACATGATTTCCAATAGTAGCATTATCGCCAATCACCGCTTTATAAATGATAACATCATCGCCAATTGTAACATTGTTCATAACAATACTATCAACAATTTTACTGTTTTTACCAACCTTTACATTATGAAATAAGATAGAATGTTTTATTTCACCTTCAACCTCACATCCTTCAGTAATCAAAGAATGATTTACACTAGCTTTAGAAGAAATATATTGTGGTCTACTTGCTGTTGTTCTTGCCATAATAGGCCATGTTGGATCGTTGATATCAAGTTCACAATTTTCATCTAATAAATCCATATTTGCTTCCCATAGTGAAGAAATAGTTCCAACATCTTTCCAATAACCCTTAAAACCATATATGTATAACGATTTATTTTTTTCAAGCATACTTGGAATAATATCTTTTCCAAAATCGTTTGTTGATCTCATATTGCTTTCATCTTTAATAAGTTCTTCTTTTAATACCTCCCAATTAAAGATATAAATACCCATAGAGGCTTGATTGCTCTTTGGCACTTTTGGTTTTTCAGCAAACTCGATTATCTTACCATTTTCATCTGCTGATAAAATTCCAAAGCGAGATGCTTCAGATAATGGTACACTAATAGTAGCAATAGTACAATCAGCATTATTTTCAATATGCTTTTTTAACATCTTTGAATAATTCATTTTATAAATGTGATCACCTGATAAAATCAATACATATTCAGGATTAAATCTAGAAATAAAATTGATATTTTGATAAATTGCATTTGCAGTACCTTTATACCATTCTCCTTTTTCAGCACTCATATATGGTGGCAAAATAAATACACCACCATCATTGCTATCTAAATCCCATGGTTGGCCTGTTCCTACATAAGTGTTTAAATCAAGTGGTTGATATTGCGTTAATATTCCAACCGTATCAATACCTGAATTTGCACAATTTGATAAAGCAAAATCGATGATTTTATATTTTGCTCCAAAAGACACAGCTGGCTTTGCTACATTTAAAGTTAATGCACCAAGTCTACTACCTTGCCCTCCTGCTAAAATCATTGCTAAACATTTCTTTTTAGCCATTTACATTCCCTCCTTATTTTTCATCATATAGTTTTCTATTTGTTTTACGCTTTTAATGATATCTTTTGATAGATTAATTGCGTGAGTTTCTTTAATTAATAAATCATCTTCAATTCGAATACCGATACCATATTCTTTAAAATATAAGCCTGGTTCATTGGATATTATAGCGTTTATAGGAAGTGGCGTATCTTTAATATATGGATCATGAGTATCAAGTCCAATGCTATGTGACACTCCATGATAATAATACTTTCCTATCTCTTCTTTGTTTTTTATAAGTTTTGCTTTTAAACACCCGTTAGCTAATGAGTCAATACATACTTGTTGAAGTTCTTTTAAGCTAACCCCTGCATGAGCAGCCTTAAACACAGCTTTATTTGCTTTTAAAACAATGTTGTATATTGTTTTTTGTAGTAATGAAAACTTACCATTTATAGGAAATGTTCTAGTAATATCAGCACAATAACCATTATCTTTACATCCAAGATCAAATAAAATCAAATCATTTTCATTTATCTTGCTATTGTTTGCACTATAATGAAGGGTTGTTGCATTTTTTCCACTAGCAGCTATCGTTTTAAAAGAGACACAACGGTTACCATTTTGTTTAATCGTTAAATCAAAATAAGATTCAAGTTGATATTCATACATTCCTTCTTTAGCATTTCTCATCAAACTTTCTATACCCATTTTAGTAACTTTCAATGCTTTTTTAAAACATTTAATTTCTTCTGGTTGCTTTTTCATTCTTAATGTAACAATATTATTATAAATGTTTATCACTCGATCTTTTTTAGAAAATGTTATAGGACATGAAGTGTTATTTTCATCAAGATATATCACTTTATATTTGTCGTAAAGTTTATTGATATCGTTTGAAATATTATTAACACTTAAAATGTTATCAACATCGATTCCTGATATCTTGCTTGCTTGCTTTTTATTTAAACGATGGCCAATCCATTTTTCATACATTTCATCATATTCATCAATATATAAAAATTCATTAGTTTTACTACCATCTTTTAATAAAACTAAGTAGACATTTTTTTGATTTATTCCTGTTAAATAATAAAAATTATTATTTACCTGAAAATCATAATCTTCATCTTCACTTCTTCTTATACTCTCTCCACTATATAAAATAACAAAACATTTTTTATCTAAAATGGAAGACAAAAGATTCTTACGATTACCTTTAAAGAACTCTTGATTCATAATAAAACACACCCCTATTAATATTATAAAGTAATCATAAAAATATTTCTATGTAAAACAGAAAAATATATTGTTTAGATATTAGATAATTATATTTTTTTAAATGATATCATTATCATGTTTTTATTCACTATTGTTTTTTCTTTTTATTTCTTTAATACATTTATTCATTTCTTCACTCATATTTGTCGCTAAAAAGAAAACCTTACCTGTTGGACTAGTAATTTTTCTTCCAACACGCCCAGATATTTGTATTAAAGATGCTTCATCAAAAAGTCTATGATTTGCTTCAAAAACAATTACTTGCACATCTTTTATTGTGATGCCTCTTTCTAAAATACTTGTCGTTATCAGTATTTTTATTTCTTTGTTTTTAAATTTATTTAAATAAACATCTTTATTAGCTAAAGCAGCATAAATAAAATCAATATGTGTTTTACTAGATAGTTTTTTGCCTATATCAATAGTTGGCACAAAGATTAATACTAGTTTATTTTTTAATTTATTTAATGTTTGCTTTAAGACTTCGTATTTATTAAAAAATGTATAACGAATAAATATAGGAACGGGTAAATCTATTTGATGGAAACGTCGATTAATATACACTATATTGTTGCATTGTCTTTTATATATGTCCATGATAGTCGCAGACATATATATAATTGGTCCTTTGCAACTTATATGTAAAAATGATGCTAATAAATCGTTTTTATAATAGGGAAAAGCATCGGCTTCATCAAGTATTAACATATCAAAATATTCCTTATAGCGAAATAGCTGATGTGTTGTTAATACAACAAGTTGACCATTTAACTTATCATGATGATTTCCATAAACTAAACACATAGATAAGGAAGGATAATCTTTTTTTAAGCGAGCATATATTTCAATACAAATATCTTTTCTTGGAATTGCAAAAGCAACTCTTTTTCCCTGATTGATATAATATTCTATAGCTTGATAGCAAAGTTCTGTCTTACCAGCCCCGCAGACAGCATTTACAATAACATCTTGGTTTTGCTTTAAATAATAAAGAATTTCATCACTTGCTTTTTGCTGTTGAATTGTTAGTGAATAGTTTAGCTTTGCATGCATATTATTCGAATGAAAATCTTGCTTTATTGGAGTAATAAATCTTGAATATGTTATACATTTTCGACAATACAATTTATTATTATTAAAGTAAAAGTATTTTGGATCTTCGTTATGACATATAGGACAAAAAATAAAAATCACCACCTAATATTAAGTAGTGATTTTTTTTACACTTTACTAAATTTTTAAGAAAGTTTTATAAGCAACATAAGCTTCATAAACATCAGCTTTAGAAACAATTTCAAGTGGAGAGTGCATGCTAAGTACTGCCACACCAGCATCGATAACATACATATTATAATTACCTAAGATATAAGCGATTGTTCCGCCACCACCTTGATCTACTCGACCAAGTTCTGCCGTTTGATAATAAACATCATTTTCATCAAGAAGGTTTCTTATTTCTGCAAAGTATTCAGGCATTGCATCATTTGCTCCACTTTTTCCTCTAGAACCAGTATATTTATTAAAGCAAATGCCATTTCCTAAATAAGCTGAATTTTTAGCATCATTAACACTTGCATATAAAGGATCAAAGCCAGCAGATACGTCGCTTGATAACATCTTTGAATTAGTTAAAGCATGACGAAGTTTTAAATCTGAATAAGTATCTGTTAAATTGATTAATTCAGCAATGACATTTTCAAACCATTTAGAATCTGCACCAGTTGCACCAATAGATCCAACTTCTTCTTTATCAACTAATACAGCGCATGATGTATAAGTTTGTTTATTTGAATCTAAAACTGCACGTAAAGAAGTATAAGCGCAAACACGATCATCATGGCCATAACCGGCAACCATGCTTCTATCAAGTCCATAATCACGCGCTTTACCAGCAGGAACTACTTCAAGTTCAGCAGATAAGAAGTCTTCTTCTTCAAAATCATATTTTTCCTTAAGTAATTTTAAGATATTTGCTTTGACTGCATTTGTTTCCTCATCATTTAGTGGAATAGATCCTAAAGTAACATCTAAGTTTTCCCCTTCAATTACCTTTGCAGCATTTTTTGAAAGTTGATCAGCAGATAAATGAATTAATAAATCACTAATTCCTACTACTGGATCATTTTCTTCATCACCGATAGATATATCGATAACACTACCATCTTTTTTACAAACTACACCATAAATAGCAAGAGGAATAGTTACCCATTGATACTTTTTAATGCCTCCATAGTAGTGAGTATCAAGCAAAGCAAAATTAGTGTTTTCATATAATGGATTTTGCTTAACATCTAAACGAGGTGAGTCGATATGAGCACCTAAAATGCGAAGTCCTTCTTCTAATGGTTTATCACCAATAACAAATAAAGCAATGTTTTTCTTTTTATTAGTTGCATATACTTTGTCTCCAGGAAGAAGCTTTTTAACATCTTTAATATCGACAAAGCCTTTTTCTTTAGCTAGTTTTACACTTTTTGCAACGCAAAGTCTTTCAGTTTTACAAGCACTTAAAAAATCTTTATAATCTTCATTAAAAGAAAAAATTTCATCGTGTTTTTCATACTTTTTCCAAACATTTTTATTATACATAATATAACCACCTTTCTTTTTTTGTATTATCAATAATTATATCATAATGCTCTTTGCATTACTATCATTTTATTTTTTTATTGTTTAGGAAGATTTTTGCTTTTGGAAGTTTTGTGTAATCTTTAATAATCAATTCATCAAGTTCACCTTGAATATTAATTACTCCTCTTAAAGGATTTTTAATAGATAATATGTGCCCATTAATACTAGCATTCACATCAGAATATTCAAAAGCAAAATCAGCATCGACTAATTCGCAATTAATCAGTTTTAATTTTTTAGCATAACAAAATGGTTGTGTGCCGATAATTTTGCAATTGATAAAGGTAATATTTTTACTATACCAACCAATATATTCACCTTTTAATGTTGAGTTTACTATAACGACATTACTGGCATGCCAAAAAGCATCTTTAGTATCGAAGTTACAATTGGATATAATAACATCATTGACATATTGAAAAGAATATTTTCCTTTTAATGTAATATTATTGATTCTAATTTTTTTTGAGTTAAACAAGAAATATTTACTGACAAAAGATGAATTTTCAAGAGTGATTTTGCTACTATACCAAGCAAATTCATCGCTATCAAATGATGAGTTTTTAACGATAATATCATTACTTTCTCTAATTGCTTTTATTCCTGTGCATTTCACATCATTTATATAGATATGCTTGCAATACCAAAAAGGAGCTCGACTATTTTCTTTTAAAGAAGAATTCGATAAATATAGATTTGTATCATGCCAAAAAGGATAACGCAAATTGACCATACAATTTAAAACTTTTATATTGATGCATTCTTTCAAAGGAGATTCACCATCTAATTTTCCTTCAAATGTGCAATTTATAACCTCATCGTTTACTAAATGATAAAGGCTTCTTTCTTCTTCGTAGTTTTTATCTTTATAAATCATTTGTCTTTTCCTTTCTTTTTATTTTTTCATTTCGATATTTCACATATTCTTTCGTTTCAAAATTAAAGCCTAAGCCCCTAACTTCGGTTGCTTTAGTTACAAAAATAAAAGCATTAGGGTCAATTTTTTGTATCATATCTCTTAAGATAAAATATTCTTTTGAATAACAAATACAAACGATCATTTTCGTCGGTGTTTCTGAATATCCGCCTTCTGCATTAATGTATGTCAAACCGCGAACTAATTTATGAATGATTGTATCGTGTATTTCTTGATATTTTTCCGAGCGAATAAAGACCGCTCTTTTATTATATCCACCAAATGTTATTACGTCGACTATTATGCCAAGAAGAACAATATACATAGTAGCCCCAAGGCCTTCTGATAACCAGTTTTTAAAAACATAAAATTCACCTGGAGAATAAAAAGCCATACCTAAGACAACTAATATACAATCTAAAATGTAAATAGATGTCGAATATGGAATGTGGAAATACTTTAAAAAAACCGATTCTAAAATATCAAAACCTCCGGTAGATCCTCCAAGTTTCATATTAATTCCAATGCCAAATCCCATTAGAAAAGAAGCAGCTAAAACGATAAAAATTGGTTCTACTTCACTAATAATTTGAGTTAATGGAAAATTACTATGTTTAATAATTGCAGAAATTATAAAACCATAAGTTGGTAACATTATTGAACCATAAATTGTTTTCAATGTGTAATTTTTTCCTAAAGTGAAAAAAGAAAGAACGATAAGCAAAAAGTTTATGCCATATAAATAAATATAATATCTATCGGCAAAATTGGTGATTATTGCTAAAAAAACCGATAAGCCAGAAGCACCACCAACGATAAGCTTAGCAGGAGTAATAAATAAAGTTGTTGAAATAGCACAACAAATTATACCAAGATTTGAAAGCAAAAAGCCCTTAAGTCCCATTTTTTGAAAATTATGAAGAAAACTATTCATTGTTAAATCCTCCATGTGCGTAAAAATTATACAACGATAACGATTTAATTGCTAGTATTAAAAATAATATTTTACCCAATAATATAAAAGAAAAAAAAGAAAGTCTTATTTACATAAATAGTAAATAAGTGTAAAATATATAAGGATTGGATGGTGTAATTATGGCTAAACTTGAAATTATAGACTTGCATGTTAATGTCGCAGGTAAAGAAATATTAAAAGGTATCAATTTAACAATTAATGAACATGAAATTCATGCTTTACTAGGCCCTAATGGAAATGGTAAATCAACATTGCTTTCAACAATTATGGGACAAAGTAAATATGAAATAACCAAAGGGCAAATTTTGCTTGATGGAGAAGATGTCACATCGATGAGTGTCGATACACGTGCTAAAAAAGGGTTATTTTTGGCAATGCAATATCCACCAGAAATTCCAGGTGTTATCAACTCTGATTTTTTAAAAGCAGCAATTAATGCCAAAAGTGAAAAGCCTGTGTCTTTATATAAATTTATTGTTGAACTTGAAAAAGCTACAAAAGAGGTTAATCTACCACTTGATATGATTCATCGTTATTTAAACGATGGTTTTTCAGGGGGAGAAAAGAAAAGAAATGAAATCATCCAAATGAAGATATTAAAGCCTAGCACTGTAATGCTTGATGAAATCGATTCTGGACTTGATGTCGATGCTTTAAAAATGGTAGCTAGTTCAATTGAAGAAGTAATAAATAGAAATGGTAGTGCCTTAGTTGTTTCTCATTATGCAAAATTTTATCAAATGATAAAGCCAACACATGTTCATGTCATTGTCGATGGTAAGATCATTTTATCTGGAAACGAAGATATCGTTTTAAAAATCGATAAAGAAGGATTTGATTGGGTTAAAGCAGAATATGGAATCGACACTAAGAAAGTTGATTTAAGACCATCGTCTATTGGCCTTTGTGGCGTAAAGGAATCTTTAAAAAATGATAAGTAGAATAATTGATTTATCACCCTCTTTGGTGTGTGAAGAATTTGATAAAAATACAAATACTTTTACCATTAAAAATGTTAATGATACAACTTATTATTTTAATATTTTTGAAAATATTGATATTACCATTAACGTTATTAATTCTAAGGTGACAATAATAAAAAACTATCAAAAAGATGTTATAAAGTGCCACATTAAAATCACAATTGATGAAAATTCCTATTTAAATCGTTGCTCTTTTATCGTAAGTAATAGCAACTCATTATCAATAAATAGAGATGTTGATAATTTTGGAGAATATCAATCGATGCAAATAGATTTGTCTAATACGAACGTTGATAGTATTGAAAATATTAATCTATTGAAAGAAAACGCCACTACAAATGTCATCGATGGTATCTATGCTGTTTTAAAATCAGCTAAAAAATATCAAACAAATTTGAATCATTTTGCAGCGCTTTGTACTTCAAAAGCAAAAATTTATGCTATTAATAATGATGAAGCCCATGTAAGTATCTATACGGATGCATATATTAAAAATAAAGCAAGTGGCAGCAAAACAAACCAAGAAGGAAGAATTATTAACTTGTCTAGTAGTTGCTTTGGCATAGTCCTTCCAAATTTGCATATTGATGAAAATGATGTAGAAGCTTCTCACTCATGTAGTGTTGGTTCTATCAATCAAGATCATATGTATTATTTACAAAGTAGAGGTTTAAGTGCCCTTGAGGCAAGAAATATTTTAATTAGAGGTTATTTTAATCCGATTTTAGAAAACATTTCTGATGAAAATCTTCTTGACGAAATAAATAAAGTATTAGATAAAAGGATTGTTAATTATGATTGATATAAATGAAATTAGAAAAGACTTTCCTATGTTGAATAACCATAAAATGCAAGGACATCAACTTGTATATTTTGATAATGCAGCAACTTCGTTAAAGCCAAAATGTGTCATTGAAGCGATGAATGACTATTATTTTAACTATAACAGTAACGTACACCGCGGTGATTATGATTTAGCAGCTATTAGTGATGCACGCTATGAGCAAACAAGGCAAGTAGTAGCTGATCTTCTATCTTGTGATAGTAAAGAAATAGTTTTTACAAGTGGAACGACGCAAGCAATCAACATGGTTGCTTTTGGTTATGCTATGAATTATTTAAACTGCGATGATGAAATTATTTTAAACGAAGCTGAACATGCAAGCAATATTTTGCCATGGTATGAAATAGCTAGAAAAAAACACTTAAAAATAGTGTTTGCTCCATTAGATGCGCAAGGAAAAGTTGATGTAAAGCAACTAAGTTCAATCATTAATGAAAAAACAAAAATGATATCAATTGCTTATGTTAGCAATGTTTTAGGTGCTATTAATGATGTTAAAACCATTATTAAAATTGCTCATGAAAAAAATATTGTGGTCTTAGTTGATGCTGCTCAAGCAGTCCCACATATGAAAGTTGATGTGAAAGATTTAGATTGTGATTTTCTAGCTTTTTCTGCACATAAGATGTGTGGTCCTACCGGCATTGGAGTATTATATGGTAAATATGATATGCTTTGCAAAATGGATACGATTTCATTAGGTGGCGGTATGAATGCAAAATTTGATGCTTGTCAAAATATGTTACTTAAAAAGCCCCCTTATAAATTTGAAGGTGGAACACCAGCAATCGCTGAAGTAATAGGTTTTGCTACAGCCATAAAATATTTATCAAATATTGGTTTTGATAACATCGCTAACTATGAAAAAGAATTAAAAAAATACGCTATAGAAAAATTAAAAGAAATTCCAAATATCATTATTTATAATGAAGCAAATGACTCAGGAATTGTTACTTTTAATATAAAAGATGTATTTTGCCAAGATGCCGGCAGTTATTTTAATAGTAAAGGAATAGCTGTTAGAAGTGGACATCATTGCGCAAAATTATTACCTAATTTTTTAAATGTAATTGGTACTGTAAGAGCATCATTTTATTTTTATAATACCAAAGAGGAAATCGATATTTTTGTTGAAGCTTGTAAACATGGAGGTGATTTTTTAGATGCTTTCTTTAAATGATCCAATGATTAAAAGAGAAATTATTATGGACCATTATGAAAATCCTAGAAATAAAGGACTTGTTGATGATCCAAAATACCTTAAAATTAATATGAATTCTGAATCTTGTATCGATGATATCACTATTCAAATTCTTCTTGTTGATAATATTATCAAAGATTTTCGCTTTGATGGTATTGGTTGCACTATTTCTACTGCTTCAACTTCTATTTTATCAGAACTTGTAAAAGGAGAAAGTGTAGAAAAAGCCTATCAAATTATTGATGAATACGATAAGATGATAAAAGAATTGCCATATGATGAAATATTGCTTCAAGAAGCGGTTGTTTTTAAAGATGTTAGTAAGCAAGCAAACAGAATCAAATGTGCGAAAATAGGTTTTAATGGTTTACTTGAACTATTAAATAGTTTGAAAGATGGTGATATCGATGGAAAAAGATAAAATTAAAGGTCTTGAAAATTATCAATATGGTTTTAAAGATGAAGACACTAGTGTTTTTAAAACCAAAAAAGGTTTGACGAGAGATACCATTTTAACTATTTCAAAAATAAAAAATGAACCAGAATGGATGAAAGAGTTCCGTCTTAAATCATTTGAAACTTTTTTAAAAATGAAAAATCCATCTTTTGGTCCAAACCTTGATTTTTTAAAATACGATGAATATACATACTACATAAAGCCTTCTGATAAATCCGTTAAAAGTTGGGATGAAGTACCTCAAACAATCAGAGAAACTTTCACCCGTCTAGGATTACCAGAACAAGAAAAAAAATTTTTTGCAGGGATTCATACACAATATGAATCTGAAGGTGTTTACCACAATATGTTAAAGGAAGTTGAAGATAAAGGTGTTATCTTTTTAGATACCGATAGTGCTTTAAAACTTTATCCTGAATTATTTAAAGAATATTTTAATACTGTAGTATCTTTTAACGATAATAAATTTGCTGCTTTAAATGGTGCTGTATGGTCTGGTGGCTCATTTATATATGTTCCAAAAGGGGTAAAACTTGATAAACCATTGCAATCATATTTTAGAATCAATTCTAAAGGGATGGGACAATTTGAAAGAACGCTTATCATAGTTGATGAAGGCGCTGATGTTCATTATGTTGAAGGATGTACAGCTCCAATTTATGATTCAGAATCACTTCATGCAGCGGTCGTTGAAATCATCGTTAAGAAAGATGGAAAATGTCGTTACTCAACTGTACAAAATTGGTCGAGTAACATTATAAACCTAGTAACTAAAAGGGCATATGTTGAAGAAAATGGCCAAATGGAATGGATTGATGGCAATATTGGTTCTGGTGTAAATATGAAATATCCAGGCTGTATTTTGGCTGGAAATAATGCTAAAGGTACTTGTATTTCAATCGCTGTTGCTGGTAAAGGACAATATCAAGACTCAGGAGCTAGAATGATTCATTTAGCTAAAAACACTTCGAGCCAAATCATTTCTAAATCGATATGTAGAGGTGGAGGAAAAGTTAATTATAGAGGAACGATTCATCATGGAAAAGATGCGTTAAATGCAAGAAGTTATGTTCAATGTGATACTTTGATTATGGATAATATTTCCTCTTCTGATACGATTCCTAAAAATAGAAGTTATAACAATAAGTCTATAATTGAACATGAGGCTACTGTTTCAAAAATATCTGATGAGCAATTATTTTATTTACAAAGTCGAGGCCTTAGTAAACAACAAGCTATGCAAATGATTGTTTTAGGCTTTATTGAACCTTTTTCAAAAGAACTTCCAATGGAATATGCTGTTGAATTAAATCAATTATTGAAATTGAATATGGAAGGTGCTATTGGCTAATAAATACTTCAGCAATGAAGTATTTTTTATTGTGCGAAAATTACCATTTTGTTCATATACTTGTATAGAAGGTGAATAAATGGAAAATTATATTTATGATTATTATGGATATAAAGTTGACAAATTAATCGATAATCAATTTGAATATCAAGGCTATATTTTTAAGTTGTTAGCAACTATTGAAAATGAAGAAGAGGTCAACAAACTAAATCAATTATCATTAAATACCGCTTTATATTTCAATAATGATGTTGTATTTTTAGTAAAAAACAAATACGATCATTTTATTTCTGCTATAAATGATGAAAAAAACATTTGTTTAATTAGTTATAAAAAAGATGGTAATGTTACTGTTAAGGATGTTGTATCTATGCATCAAATATGGCTAAATGCTTTTTCTTATCAAATTAACTTACAAGAAATTATTATTTTATGGGATCAAAGATTAGAATTTATTCAAAATCAATGTCTAGTGAATTTAAATTTTGATAATGAAGCCCACGAAACTTTATATCGCTACACTATTTATGCAATCGGCTTTGCATTAAATGCTTTGCAATACCTTTCTGATATTAATATCGACTTTCAAAGAAACTATTATCTTGCAACTCTTACCCATCGAAGAATTAAAAAAATGGATAAAGAAAACATCTTTAATCCATTTAATTTAATCGTCGATCATTCAAGTAGAGATTTAGCAGAATTATATAAAAATGAACTTATCTCTTTTGAAATATTAATCAGCATTTGTAAACAATATAATTATAGTGTTGATGAATATGAATATTTGCTTGCAAGATTACTTTTCCCAACATTTATTTTTGATGTTTGTGAAGATATAGCTAACGATCATACAAGTTATGATTATTCAAGTGAAATCTATTATGCTATAGCTAAACAAAAAAGACAAATAGAATTGATGAAAAACTATTATAAGAAAATTAATGAAATGATAAATATTCGCCCAATTACTTGGATAACAAGTAATATTTAGCAATTACTTATCTATTTCATCAAGAAGTTTTTTATAGTCTTTATAATAATCTATAGAATCAGGATGACCACAAAAAGCAATTGTACCTGGTTTATTAAACATACCTTGATATTCAAAGATTAATATTTCATCAACATAAGGTGAAACAGCTTCAAGCTGTTTTTTTAATCTTTCAATATTACTAGGAAGCAAAGCAGATTTATAAACATCACCTTCAAAAGTAAAGGTTTCTACATCAGCCCAAAGTTTACTTCTATTAGCTTTATCATGGGCTTCTTTTAAAGCTTTATAAAAACTAGCTGTTTTATCTTCCGTTGTCTTTTTTACACCAACTTCATCTTGATAAGCTACAAAGTCAACGTCAAGACGTTTTAATTGAGAAACATAATGATCGTCAGCTTTAAGTTTACAAGTACCATATGGAGCAATTAAAGTCTTATAGTTTGGATTTAAAGAATGAACTTTTTGTGAATAGCGATTGCAATAAGTAATGAACTCTTCATCCATATAATAACTGATTTCACTTTCATCAGGAAAATACCAACCATAAAATGATTTATGATGACCATATATAGCATGAAGTTCATCAATCGCTTTAAAAGCTCTTACAAAAGCTTCTTCATTAGTCATATTTTCAAAAGTGTGCCACCAGTTAGAATAAAAACCGACAGATACAAAAACACGCATATTTAATTTATCACATTCATCTAAAACGACCTCTATTGGGTCATCACATGCAAGTTCTGTGCTTTTTTCATAATGTGCTGAATTATAGTAGCATGCATGTTTATCTTTACCATCGAATTCAGCTGTAGCAATTATCACTATATATTTCATTTTAAGTTCATGCATTTCTTGGATTTTGCTTCTCCATTGTTCACTTGAAAAGCCATGAATCATCGGATTAAAATATTTACCTTCAGGAATGCCTAAATGATGAAATTCAAGCCAACTACCATTTATACGTTTTATCATAACAATCAGCCTCCTTATGAAATCATTATTATATTATTTAACTTTTTAGTCAATTGTTTTTTTTCTCGTCTTTATTTTTGTCATGTATATGATAAAATAGTGTAGGTGGTAATAGTGAGCAAAGTTTTTTTAAGAAAAATAGCTACAAGTAATAATAAGATTCTTTCTATTAAAGCAAAAGAATTATTAAAGGAAGTTTTAAAAGAAGAATATCTTATCGATATTGATTCTTTATCAATGGTTTATAATGAATATAATAAACCATATTTTAAAAATTGCCCTATCTACTTTAACATTTCTCATTGTGAAAATATGATAGCCTTAATAATATCAAATAAAGAAGTAGGAATTGATATTGAAAAAATTAGGGAAATTAAAAACAAAGAAATAATAGCTAAAAAATTAAATATAAAAACTAGTTCCTCTTATAAAATTATTAAAAGATTTTCTAAGATGGAGGCTTATTTTAAAAAAATTGGGACAGGTATAATATATTCATCGTTAAATAAAAAAGTAAAAATAACAAAACAAATAAAAATGCTAGATCAAAATAGTATTTATATTTTAAGTCTAGCATGCGATGATAATAATATAGAATCAATAAAATTTTATTAGATTTGTTCATATTTAAAATGAAAGAAATTGATGTCAAATTCCCCACTTGCTTTAAATGTTAACAATAATTTTTCATTTTTGTAAAGTGATATTTCCTTACCATTTTGTTTAAAATTTAAAAGTGTTGAAGAAAAAACATCGGATTTTTTACCATTAACAACAACAATCATTCCAGGAAGAAATAGTATTCTTTGGCTTGATATTGCAAAGTAGTAATAAGGAATATTTAAATTAATATGGCCATTAAATATTAGATTTTTTATTTTTGAAGGCATCTTTAAGCCAAAAGCTATAGGAGTGTCTTTTTTTTCATTTATGCTATATAATGGATCAGATAAACTTTCGATATATTTATTTATCCATTTATAATAGAAAGAAGAGGCATATTCCACACAAAAATTACTATCTTTTAATTTGGGATTTTTAAAATAAATATTCATCTTTATTTTACTGTAAAATATAAAGCCAAAAATATAGTAAAATAACACCCAAAAAAGTATTAGAGCAACAAGAATAAAAGTGAAATAAAACCATTGCATAGTTCCAAGTGAAATCACATTAAAAATCATAAGCAAAGCAAAAGAAATAGCAATAAATAAGGATAATAAACCAATAATTAAAGAAAATAGTTTCCTATTATAATCTTTTTTTATTAATTCTTTTTTTAAAGTATCAAATAAAATAGCTTTTTCATCCTTGCTATAACACACATGTTTTAAATCTTTTATGTAGCCAAGTGTTTGATTATTAGAATAGACGATATCATAATTTTTCATTTTCTTCACCAGCTTTTTTTAAAATCTGTAAATATGACACATAAGCACTAGCAAAAGCAAATTGTAAATTATATCCTCCACATAGCCCATCAACATCAACCATTTCTCCAATCATAAATAAATTACTAACATATTTACTTTCTAAACTAGAAGTTAGCTCACTAATCTTTATACCGCCTGAAGTAATTTGTGCACCTTTAAAATCGATATTTTCTACAACGTGGAACTTTAAATTTTTAATCGTTTTTGCGATGCTTTCATTAGATTTATCATAACTGTTTTTTAATACATATTGCATTAACATTTTAGGAAACATGCCCATCTTATGAGAAAATTTATTTAAATGATCTACGATTTCTTGATATTCATATTTTGGAAGTAAATCAAGTGATATTTCAAAATTTGTTGAAGGATAGCGAGCAATTATACTTGATAATTGAAAGATGACAATACCAGAAAGAGCGTCTTTTTTAAATAAAACTTCCCCTTCATCTTCATAAACACACTTATTATTAGTTAATAATTTTGCTTTAACTTTACAACGAATATTTTCAATCGATACAAGATTTTCTTTAACTTTTAATGGTGTTAACGAAGGACGTAACAAAGTGATTTGATGAGATAACATCGAAGCTAAAGTATAAGAATTAGTATCCTTATAATATGTTTTCCCTCCACTTGCTAAAATTAAAATGTCGGCTTCATAGACTTGCTTTGTTTCACAAGTTAAATAAAAAATATCTTTTTCTTTTTTTATTTTTACAATATTTGTCGATGTCAAGACGTTAATATTACTTATTTGGTCCCTTAAAATATCTAATATTGTGTTTGAAACTAAAGAATTAGGATAAACTCTCCCTTCATTATCTGACGTAGTAAGCATACCTAAATCTTCAAAATATTTTTTACAATCAAAAGATGAAGCTATATCATAGCCCCATGAATTATTATAGCAATTTGAATTGATGTGAAGATTTGTAAAATTGCATCTTCCATTTCCAGTTATCAATAGTTTTTTACCTACATGTTCATATTTTTCAAATAAAGTTACATCAAAATTTAAATGTTTGTTTAATAAACTTGCAAGTAGTAAACCACTAGCTCCTGCCCCAACAATAGCAATTCTTTTTTTCATTTTACTTATCATCTACTAATGGCGCATCTTTGATATATAAAATACCAATCGTTCCTTTTCCACAATGGGAGGAAATAACGCACCCAGCATTTGTAATATAAATATTTTTAAATTTCTTTTTTACTTCTTCAGGGATATTATCATAAATATACTTAGCTTCATCATCCGCAATAGAATGAGTGATAAATAGATAATCATGTTCACTATGATCGACGTTATTTACTATGTCAGCAATTTGAAAATCAAGAGACTTTTCATAACGACCAAATATTTTTTCACTCAAGATGATTTTCCCATCGAAAACTCTTAAAATTGGATGAATTCTAAGTAGTGTTCCAAAAAACCTTGCTGTTCCAGAACATCTTCCTCCTTTATGTAAAAAGGTTAATTCTTTGACACTAAATTGTGCACGAATACAAGGGACTATTTTATTAGCTGCTTCTTGTATTTCTTTAGCTGTCATATTAGCATCTCTCATATCACACATTTTTAAAACCAATAAGCCAATACCAGTTGAAAGATTGCCAGAATCAACAGGATAAATATGTGAAGCTATCTCTTCATTTAAAGTTGAAATAGCAACCATACAGTTTTGATATGAAGATGATAATTTTGAACCAATACCAGTGTATATCACATCATATCCTTCACTAACAAGTTCTGTAAATTTCTTAATAAATTCTTCAATTGTAATAGCAGCTGTTTTAGGTAAAACATTTTTTTCTTCAACGATTTTATACATCTTTGGTGTTTTTAAATCAACACCATCTAAATATTCTACTCCATCAAAGCATACTTTTAAAGGCATAATCATAATGCGACGTTGTTCAATCAATTCATTTGATAGGTCACAAGTACTATCAGTTAATATAACAATTTTATTCATATTGACCTCCAATATTATATTTGGTAAATATATTTTATTTGATTCAAATAAAATACGCAAGAAATAAAAGTCATTTATATCTACATTTTTTACATAAAAAAAAGGAAAACAGTTTATCTACTTAAACAATTTCTTAATTTTATGTAAATCTAAGGAAGAATGAAGAAAATATGGTATAATAAACATGGGTGATAAAATGCTTATATTAATTGGTCCTAGCGCTTCAGGAAAAACAGAAGTAGCAAAACTTTTAGCAAAAAAATATAATATTACGAAAATTGTAACTTATACGACAAGAAAACCTAGAATAAATGAAAGAAATGGTATCGACTATAATTTTATTTCTCTTGAAGAATTCGCTAATTTATCTAGTGAAAATTTTTTTGTTGAAACGACATATTATAATTCAAACTATTATGGAACTAGTAGAAAAGACATCAAGGATGACAAATGTATTATTTTAGATCCAAATGGTCTAAATTCATTTTTAAAATTAAATGATAGTCACATCGTTTCAATATATTTATGTTGTAATGAAAAAGTAAGATATGAAAGAATGATAAAAAGAAACGATAATGCAGATGATGCTAAACAAAGAATAATAAACGATAGAATAGCCTTTAATGACAACAATATAAAAGGAATTAATTTTGTCGTAGATAGCGATAAAAAATCTCTTGATAGTTTGTGCGATGAAATAAAAAATTTATATTTTAGTGTGATAAGGACTATGTAATATGAAAAGTTTTAAAGAGATAGAAGAGTATGCAAGCAAGCATTTTATACCTATTGCAAGAAAAGATTTTGTCGAATTTTTCATGGATTTAATCATTAAAAATGATTATCGTGAAGTTTTGGAAATTGGAAGTGCAATCGGTTATACTACACTACACCTTGCAAGTTTAAATAATGTATATGTAACAACGATAGAACACGATGAAAATCGTTTTAAAATTTGCGAACAAAACATTAAAGATTTTAATCTTGAAGATAAAATAGAATGCATTCAAGATGATGCCTTAAATATTTTTATTTCGCAAAAATTCGATGTTATTTTCATCGATGCGGCTAAAGCCAAAAATATATTGTTTTTTGAAAAATATAAAAATAATTTGAAAGATAATGGTATCGTAATTATTGACAATATGAGACTTGATGATTTTAAAAAAAATGTCAGCAGAAAAAAAGCTTTATTTTATGAGCAAAAACTCGTTGAATTAAAAATGTATTTAGATAATTTAAAAGACTATAAAGTTTCATATAACGATGTTGGAGATGGTATTGCTATATTAAAAAAGTTGTAGAGAGGAGTGATTTAAATGGTTTTTGATAATTCCATAAAATTTCATGGGACGTATCGACCATATCAAAAACGTGTATTAGATAATCTTGAAGCTTTTTTAGATAATGAAAAAATTCATGTTGTCGCTTCCCCTGGAAGTGGAAAAACTACCCTTGGACTTGAACTTATTTTAAGACTTAATAAACCAAGTTTAGTATTAGTTCCAAGCATTGCAATACGTGAGCAATGGATTTACCGCTTTAAAAACGATTTTGCCTGTGACATTGATGCTTCTTTATATATTTCAAATAATTTGATGGATAAAAAGCCGATTATTTGTATTACTTATCAAGCATTATATAGTGCTTTTAAAAAAGAAAAAATGGAAGAATCAGATGAAGATAACGAAGTTGACTTACAAGATTTTCGCGATTTTAATTTATTTGAAACATTAAGTTTATATCATATTGAAACAATTTGCTTAGATGAATGTCACCATTTAAAATATGAGTGGTGGAAAGTTTTAGAAAAACTAACCAAACAATTAACTAATATTAAAATAATTGCTTTAACTGCTACTCCTCCATACGATTCATCTAATAGTGAATGGCAAAGATATATTGATTTATGTGGTCCAATCGATGCGGAAATATTTGTTCCAGAGTTAATTAAAGACAACAATTTATGTCCACATCAAGATTATATTTATTTTTCTTATCCAACAAAAGAGGAAACAGACAAGATATTACATTGTTATTCTAATGGATTAAAAATCTATCATAAATATAAAAATGATGCAAAACTAATCGACGTTATCGCTTCAAATAAAATATATGAGGATGTTAAACTTTTTAAAAAAATGTATTATTATAACGAGGATTATTATGATGCTTTCATATCTTTTTTATGTGAAAATAAAATAAAAGTCCCTTTAAAAATAAAACTTTATGCAAATTATAGTAGCAAAATTAGTATTCAACAATTTGAATGCTTACTTCAAAATGTTTTGTTTGATGATCAAGATTCATATCATGATAAAGAATATCTTTTATCGATAAAAAAGGAACTTTCATCACTAGGAGCAGTCCACCATAGAATTGTAAATTTAGCTCATGATGAAAAAATCAATAAGCTTATGAGCATGTCTCTTTCTAAAAAAGAGTCCATAAGAGATATAGTATCTTTTGAATATGACAATATGAAAGATAAATTAAGGTGTCTTATTTTAACCGATTATATCAAACTTAAAAGTAAAGTTAATATCGGAAGTGAAAAACAAATAGATAGCTTTGGTACAATTCCTATTTTTGAATATTTAAGACAAGAAAACATTAAAGGTGTCACATTATGTGTGATATCTGGTAGCGTTTGTATAATTCCTAAAGATTGTATTCAATATTTGCCACCATCTTTTTCTTTAAAACCCCTTGCTTCAACCAATTATGTTGAGGTGATTCCATCTTCAAGTATAAAAAATGAATTGGTGCCAACGATTACAAAGCTATTTGAAAATGGTTGTTTTAACGTATTAATTGGCACAAAATCTTTACTTGGTGAAGGATGGGATTCACCTTGTATTAATAGTCTTATTTTAGCAAGTTTTATCGGCTCTTATGTCTTAAGCAATCAAATGAGAGGAAGAGCTATTAGAACCAATAAAAAAGATTTAAATAAAATTGCCAACGTGTGGCATTTAGTTTGTTTAAATCCCTTCGACTATCATTATTCATATGACTTTTATAATGTTTTAAAACGTTTTTCATCTTTTGTGGGTGTTGATATTAATAAAAAAAGAATTGAAAATGGTATTGAGCGCTTAGGAATAAATAGTGTTCCCCATAACAAACAAGAAATGCTTAAATTAAATGAAAAGACAATTTATGAATCAGCTGATAGAAAAAAAATAAGGGATGTTTGGAATGAATGTATCATGAATGCAAAATCACTTGAAGAATTGACCAAACAAACGATAGTTTCACGAAAAAGACTTAGAAAAGATCTCTCGTTTTTTGAATCATTATCTTGCTCAATTTTGCTTTTATTTCTTCCGTATTTTATATATAATTTGTATCAAAACATCGCAATTATCAACAAGTCATTAGCCTTATTAATAAGTCTTATTCTCTTTACTATTTCTATTTTATTGCTATTTTTATACTTATATAGATTATTTAATTTATTAACAGCAAAAAAGAAATTAAAAGCAATAGGAAAAGCAATGATTATAACATTAAGAAAAAGCAATCATATCAACTCTAAAAATATAAAAATAGTAACCAAAAATATAAATAATAATGAAGTATGTATTTATTTAGAAAATGCCTCTACTTATGAACAAAATATTTTTTCTGAATGCATAATGCAATTGTTATCTAATTTAAACCAACCAAGATATTTGATTGCTAAAGCAAGAATGATGCCTTTCACTGAATTTTATGTTGTGCCAGATGCCTTTAAGAAAAATAAAGATATGGTTAGATTATTTGTAAGACAAATGAACATCTACCTTGGTCCCTTCGCTATTATTTTTGCCAAAAATGATGTAGGAAGATTGAAGGTTTTAAAAGCTAAAAAAATACAACATCTCTTCTTTAAAGATAATAATATTTATACTAAAAATATACTATTAGTCGACTCAAATAAAAGAAATAGAAAGAATTAAAACTTCGCTATTTCTTTTTTGTTTGAATCGATAAATATATAACCAGATTTATTTTCATCACTTGCTAATACACCTTGAATTTTATCGTTTATATACCACATTGAAGCATTGCTATCTAAAGCGATTCCATTTAATTTTTGCTCTTTTAAAAATGATGAGAAATCCTTTCTATTTTCATCATCAAAGTGAGGGCAAAAACAATACGGGATAATATTAATGCACTTTAATAATGACAGTTTAGCATTTATATTTGTGCTTTTATTAGCATCGGAGTAACCACTTTCAAATAAAACCATCGCTCCTGAAGATATGCCGATAATAACAATTCCCTTTTCATAGGCCATTTTTAAATATTCATTAAGATGAGTTCTTTTAAAAACACGCATTAATTTTGCAGAATTTCCTCCACCAATATATATCGCATCGCTTGCAAATATTTTGCTTTTAATAATTTCATCATTATCAATTATACTAAGACATAACGTAGTTATTTTTAGATTTAGACTTTCATAATAACTTTTAAAAGTTTGTATATAATTTTCATTATCGTTACTTGCAGTCGGCAAAAATAGCACTTTCTTTTTGTTGTTATTTATCAAAAAAGAAGCGATTGCTTTGTCAATTTTTAATGTTGATTGATTACGTATTTCTCCTCCGCCAATTGATATTATTGCTTTCATATGTTTTCTTTAATTTACTTATCTTTTATGATAAATAAATCATTTCCTTTCTGACTAATACATAATTAGTCTTTTTATAATTGTAACATAAAAAAAAGAAAATATCATTAAGATACTTTCTTTGCTAAAGACCACATTTGTTTGCTAAATACTTCTTTCCATGTATGATTATTTTTATATCTTTCATAAAAAATTAAAAATACAATATGTAAAATAGCTAAAACAATGCCAACAACATACCATGAGGTAAGAATTGGCATAGAAGAAATAAGAGCTTGACTTATTTGCATTGGATGAGCAAAACAACGAATATTTAAATATGCATCAAATTCTTTAAAGAAAACACCTATAGTTAATAAGATGCATGAACCAAGTTCAAAGACAAACCATTTCTTACTTGTTGGCTTAAAATAACCAGTGATAATGTTTAACACTACCAACCATAATAAAATTGCATGATGAGTAAGTCCTGATAAACTACGAGGATCTAAAAGCATTTGGTTGTCTAAATAATCAGGATATATAGTAGATACAAGTCCACCAATAAAGCCAATATAGGAAATAAAGTGCAATACGATATTATCTTTTTTTAAAAATAATGTGGAAATTGCAGTAATTAAAGATGAAACACCACAAAAGCTAAGTGGAATCATGTAAAGTATATTTTCAAAACCAAAGTCATTATTTTGAAAATTAAATACTGTTATAGAAATACGATTCCATAAAATTGCAGCTAATAATAATGCAGCACTTACTTTAGTAATGATATAACGTGTCTTTTCATTTTTAACTTTTTTACCGATAAATATCCAGCCAAAAAACATCAAAGAAAAGGCTATAACCATAAAAATAATATGTTCAATGCCAAATACTCCAGGAAATTCTTTTTCAGCTAAAAAATTAATCATTTATTACTTCACCGACTTTCTAATTATAATTTTATTTGATTTTGTATACGATAGCTTCATAAGGTCTTAAGATGACTTTTCTTGTTGATGAAGGACTATCTTTATATGAAGACATAATAATATTTGAAACATCAATATTTAAATCTAATTCATGATTGTCATCATCATAGTTAACAACAACGATAAAAGATTTATCATTATATGACCTTTTATATACATAAATATATGGGTCATCATCAAGATAAGTTTCATAACTACCATTTATAATAGTATCGCGATATTCACTTTCTTTTCTAAATTTGAATATGTCTTTATAAGTATATAAGACAGAATCTTTATTTGCTATCGCTTTTTCAATATTTATTTCCTTATAATTTGGGATTATTTTTAACCATGGGGTTGCTCCATTATTCCATCCTGCATTTTCTTTATCATTCCAAGGAATAGGTGTTCGAGCATTATCTCTAGAGCCTCTTTGTAAGCCTTTTAACATACGGGAACTTGAAACGATTTTCTTATCGATAACTTTATCCTGATATTTATTAATTGAATCGATATCTTGATAATCGCTAAGTTTCGTATAATATGCATTGATCATACCAATTTCTTGGCCTTGATAGATAAATGGTGTTCCTTGTTGAAAATATAACATATAAGCTAAGGCTTTAGCTGATTCTTCGCGATAAAAACGATCGTTACCAAAATTTGATATACAACGCGCTAAATCGTGATTTTCCCAAAATAAAGTGTTCCAACCTTTATCTTTTAAATCATTTTGCCATCTTGCAAATATTTTTTTAAGTTCGATCAAATTAGGAATATTTGGTTCGAATTTTTCAAGGTCATTATTTTTCCATATATGCGAGATCAAATCAAAGTTAAACATCATATCTAATTCATGATGTTCAGGGTTTGTATATTCTATTGCTATTTTTGTTGTTGGCCATCCTTCACCAACCGTAATGCTATCTTTTTTCTTTCCGAAAGAATTTTCATTTAATTCTCTTAAATAATCATGAATCTTTGGACCATTTGCAAAGATATTTTTATCTAATTCTTTACCTATTAATTCAATAGCATCCATTCTAAAACCAGCAACACCTTTATCAAGCCACCAATTAATAATGTTAGCTATCTCTTGTCTTACCTTAGGATTTGTCCAATTTAAATCGACTTGTCCTTTAGCAAAATAATGGTAATAATATAAATTTAAAGATTCTACATATTCCCATGAAGAACCACAAAAATCAGATATTTTATCATCTGGTTTGTCAGACCAATAAAAATAATCATGATAAGGATTATCGATAGACTTACAAGCTTCTTTAAACCATACATGCTCTTTTGAAGTATGATTTGCTACCAAGTCCATAATAATTCTAATGTTTCTTTTTTTAGCTTCGCTAATTAAACTGTCCATGTCTTCCATTGTGCCAAAAATTGGGGCAATTTTAAAATAATCAGCGACATCATAACCATTATCTTCCATTGGTGAGTCATAAATTGGAGATAACCAAATAGCATCTACACCTAAAAAGCTTAAATAATCAAGTTTTTCTATGATTCCTTTTAAATCGCCAATACCATCATTGTTGGAATCTTTAAAACTTTTTGGGTAGATTTGATAAATAATGGCATTTTTCCACCATTTATTGTCATTCATAATAATAAACTCCTTTTTTTAATTTCAATTATATTATACATTTATTATAATTAATTTGAAAATAAAAATGATAATCGTTAAAATTATTGTCAATATATGTTATAATTTTGCTATTAATAGGAGGATGGTTTATGCTAAAAATTGTTCATATACCACTTGATGAAAGACCTTGTAATTATGATTTTCCTTATTTGATGTTTAAAGGGGAAGAGTTTGATATTGTTCGTGTGCCTACGCAATACATGGGACTTAAAAAAAAGCCTGGAGATGTAAAGAAAATCCAAGAATTTTTTGAAAATGAATGTAAAGATGCCTATGCTGCTATCGTTTCAATTGACACATTAATTTATGGTGGTATTGTTCCATCACGTCTTCACTATTTTACCTTTGATGAAGTAAGTAAACGTCTTGATGTTCTTTTAAAAGTAAAAGAAGCAAACCCAAATATTAAAATATATGCATATAGCTTAGTTATGCGTTGTCCTTGCTATGATGATGATGATGAAGAGCCATTTTACTATCAACAATATGGACTTAAACTACACACAAAAAAAGCAATTGAGCACAAAATGAAAGTTAATGTAGCAACAAAAGAGGAAATAAACTATTATCAAAATGTTAAAATTCCAAAGGAATATGAAGATGATTATTCTTTTCGTAGAGAAATTAATACAGCTATTACATGTAAAGTAGTAGAACTTGTTCGTGATAATATCATTTCATTTTTAATTGTTCCACAAGACGATAGTGCCCCATATGGCTACACAGCATTAGATCAAATGAAAGTACGTAAAGTTGTTGACGAAAATCATTTACAATTGAAGGTTTTGACATATCCTGGCGCTGATGAAGTATCAAATACTTTATTTGCAAGAATGTTAAATGAATATTACCATCAAAAACCATTAGTATATGTAATGTATCCTAGCGATGAATGCAAAAATGTCATTCCTTGTGCCGAAGATCGTCCACTTGATATTTCTGTAAGATCACAAATCATTGCTAGTGGCTGTTTAATGTGTGATAACATCGATGATGCTTCCTTAATTCTCGCTATAAATGCACCAACAAAAAATATGATTTCATCGCAATTTAGAGACGATAGTGATTATTTTGGCTATGTTGTAGGACGCAATTTAGTCGAGTTTGTAACACGCATAGAATATCTTGTAAAAAATGAGCACAGAGCACTTACTGTATGTGATATTGGCTATTGCAATGGGTCAGATCCTGCATTTATTAAGTTGTTGGATCAAAAAAAGTTATACATGGACCTTGCAGGTTATGCCAGTTGGAATATTCCTTGCAATTCACTAGGAACTGCTCTTCCTATGGGCATTAGATACATATATCCACATAACAAAGAATCATTCGATGATTTTTTGATGCATCGTTATGTTGAAGATATCGGTTATTCTTGTCTTGCAAGAAAGATTTTAAGAGAAAAATACTGTGGGACAAAAGCAAACGATTACACAATTTATGATGTCCATGGGCAAAGAGATCCATATTGGTTATCTTTGACAAATAAAGTGATGAAAGAAGCATTGAATGATTTGTGTCCTAATTTTCCAAAATATGAAATATTAGATATGTATTTCCCTTGGAGTAGGACATATGATATCGGTCTTAAAGTAAAATATTGTAAGGAATGATAAAATATGGCTATTTCATATGTGAATTATAATAATTGTATAACTAATCTTACAAGTTCTATACAAAAGCACTTTTCTTTGACACCAAATTATAAAACAAACGAGCTAATCGATAAATTATTAGTTCAAAAGGATTATGAAAATGTCATTGTTTTCGTGTTTGATGGTATGGGAAATAGCATTATCGACAAAAACACTTCAAAAAATCATTATCTTCAAACTCATCGTGTAGGAAAGATGGATTCAACATTTCCTCCAACTACAGCTAACTGTACAACATCTTTTATTACAGGACTTAATCCTATAAGTACAGGATGGTTAGGATGGTCGACATATTATAAGGATTTGTCCCGTGTTATCGATAATTATCCAAATTGTGATGCACTTAGCAAAGAAAAAATTGATGGTGAAAATATCGCATTAAAAAGAATGCCTATAAAGGATTTAGGAACTATTATCCAAGAAAAAAGTAATGATGAAGTAAAATATTTTAAAGTTTTTCCATCATTTGCAGAAAATGGTTGTAAATCTTTAAAAGAATTCGAACATAGAATTTGTAAAATATGTAATCAAAAAGGAAAGAAATATATTTACGCTTATTGGGGAGAACCTGATTATACGATGCATGATGAAGGAACGTGCAATGATCATGTAAAATCCATTTTAAACAAAATTGGCAAAGCATTGCATCACATAGAAAGAAAAACCAAAAACACGATAGGTATCGTAAGTGCTGATCATAGTCAAATCGATGTAACACCGATCGCTCTTTATACTTACTTTGACCTTCTTTCTTGTTTAAAAGCTCCTTTTTCATGTGATTCAAGATGTGCTTTCTTTTTTATTAAAGAGGGAAAAGAAGAAGAATTTAAACAATTATTTAATAAATATTTTTCTCAATTTTATGATTTATATAGCAAGGATGAGGTGATTGAAAATCACATCTTTGGATATGGAAAAGAAAACGAAATGTTTAAAGATGAAGTCGGAGATTATGTAGCTATTGCCAAAGATAGATATTATTTTATGCAATCTGTTTCAGAAGATGGACATTTCTTCAAAGGACATCACGCTGGTGGTGTTAAAGAAGAGTTTTCAATTCCTATAATTGTTTTTGATAATTAAAACACTATTATTATCGTGTTTTTTCTTTACAAAAATTAAAATATATTGTATTTTAATTAAAAGGAAAATGAATATGAGCAAAAAGAAAAAGAAAATAATAACGACATCTATATGTCCTAAATGCAATCAAATTATGAGTGCTAAGGATACATATTGCTTATCATGTGGATACGTTAAAAATAATAATAAAAAAAATTTTAATATGCTTTATTTTGGTAATAAAATTACGGAAAAAACTGAAGCTAAAGAAAATGAAATATTATATTCTACAAGCACAAAAGGTATTACTACAGCAAGGAAAATATATAATATCATATTTGCTCTTTTAGGAGTTTTTAATATTTTTTTATTAGTCTTACCTCTTTTTCCTTTAAATAATGTTTACACGCAATATGATGATATATCGTCATATTATCATTATATTGTAAATGACACTTTATTGCTTGATAAGCAAACAAATTTGATTGGCTTATTTAAAAATGTTATTAATTATTTGAAATTAGATGCTTTTGTAGCTCATTCATCCATGATTCTATTTGCTTATGAGATCATCGTTATTTTATTTACGACTACCATGATTGTTTTAGGTATCATCTTATTATTGATGACTATATTTGGCTTAAGTAAAAACGATTTCGTTCATAAAATAAAAAAAGTTAATGGTGTACTATTTGCTTTTTCACTAACGATGATATTTGCTTTTAATTGCTATAGTATTACTTATATTATACATGCTAGTTTTTGTTTGTTAGCTTATTTGATTCTATATATTGGTGAAATCATTACTAAAGAAAAAACAATATACTTAAAGCAGGTTATATTAAAATCAATTGCGATTGTAATTATGCTTGTTATCTTGATTTTCTCATCATCTCAATTAATTGAGGTTAATGTCACACTTGGAGCAAAATTATATCGCTATGAATCAATAGGTGCTACTTCTAATTATTCAATTATGCTTAAAGGATTTTTTATTGATGTTGTTCAAAGCATTCAATGCTCTAGTGGTGATGATTCTTTTGTATTATTAGCAACGGTTATTAATTACCTGAAAGTTATTATGCATATAGCCTTTGTTATAATTATTATTTTTTCCTTAATTAGTTTGATTAAGAGTTTTCCAAGTCAAGTCACTAAATTCCCATTAACTAGAATATTGATTTCTACAGTTTTGTTTTATGGCTTTATTATTTTACTTGGTTTTTATAATCAATTAGTCAACGATGCCTCACTTAATTTATATATAGAGCAAATTGGCATTAAAGAATTTACACTACTTAGTGATAGTGCTAAATTAAACGCTGAAAAAATTAACAGAGTTTTCATTTTAAAACCAGGATTTTACATTGCTACTATTTTATATTTACCAATGTGTGTATACTCATTTATAGCAAATAAAATTTGTTTTGAAAAAACTTATTATTAAAATAGAAAGGATGATATTATGAATATATGGCATTCCATTAAAAATGATAGAATAAAAAAAGATTGTTTTATATCTTGTATTGAAATTTCAAAAGGAAGCAAAAACAAGTATGAACTTGATAAAGAAACAGGTTTATTACGTTTAGATAGGATTTTATATACATCGACGCATTACCCAGCAAATTATGGCTTTATTCCTAAAACATATGCCGAAGACAATGACCCTCTTGATGTTCTTGTTTTATGTACTGAATCTATTATTCCTTTGACACTAGTTGAATGTAAACCAATCGGTGTAATGCATATGATTGATAATGGGAAAAAAGATGAAAAAATTATTGCGGTTTGTTTACATGATCCTTTTTACAAAGATTATAAATCAATTAAAGATTTGCCAGATCATGTCAGTGAAGAAATAAAACATTTCTTTAAAGTATATAAGACACTTGAAGGCAAAGACACAGAAGTTGATAATGAGTTAGAAGATGCTTGTGTAGCAGAAAAAATAATTGAAAATGCACTTATCGCATATAAAGAAAAATTTTCAAATTAACTAAGTAACATTAAAGTGAACATAAATATTAGCTATGTTCACTTTATTTTTTTTATGAAGCAACAATTATCTTTATTACCAGTAGATTATGTTATATAATTATTCTATAAGAGAAATCGCATCGAGGTGATATTATGTTTGAACCTTTAATAATTATTACGATGTCATTAGCAATTATTATCAACATTATTATGTCAATTTTTTCTTTTAAATATAAAAAAAACTATGCTTTATTTTTAGGATTATCATGCTTATATAATGCATTAGTAATAACATTTTATGTATTAAGTATCTCATTTAATTCAAAACTAATTACTTCTATTTTCTCTAGTCTTTATTTTATTTGTATGGACTTATTGGTAGTTTCTTTATATATATTTACCTATTGGTTAGTGGAAGGTAAGAAAACTAAAATATTTAAAATAATAATTTTAATAATTTCAATTGTTGGAATTATTGATATATCATTACTAATAATTAATATTTTTAAACCGATAGTCATCGACTACGAACTTGCTTTTGATTTATTTAAGATAGCCAAATATAAATATGTTCCTCATTTTTTATTTAATTTTCATCTAACATATGTTTATGCTATTGTTACATTATTGTTGTGCGCTTTGATTAAAAAAGCAATTATTGTTCCTTTACAATATAAAGTGAAATATTTAATTGTTGTAATAGGAATCATTTTATGTGCTTTTATTAATTTTTTGTTTTTAATTCTTCCTCAAAAAAATACAAATCCATATTGGACAGCTGCATTAAATGTTGATTATGCATTACTTGGATATTCAATTTTAGCTATGCTTTGTTATTATGCAGCATTATTGTTTCCAGAAAAAGGCATGCTAAATGGCTTAAAAACTGAGATATTTGACAATATAAATCAGGGTTTAGTTTTGTTTGATTATGATGATAATATGATTTTATATAATAAAAAAGCAGTATCTTTTTTAGGCGAAGAAAATACTATTAATAAACCAGAGCTAAATGAGTTTAGAAAAAACTGTGACTTATTAACGTCAAATAATATCGATGATGAATCTTATTCAATTCAATGCTATATAAAACAATCAACACAACTAAGATGCGATTATAGATGTATTAAAGATAAAAATAATAAAACAGTTGGCAAATTATTTGTTTTCGCTGACGTACAATTAGAAACGGATTTATTAACTGGTTTTCACAATTGGGATTCATTTAAAAAATTTGCCTTTGATAATAAACAAAGCTTCCCTTGTAATACAAGTGTAGCAATTGTTGATATTAATAGATTAGGCTTATATAATAGCCTTCACGATAGAAGTGAGGGTGATAAATTATTAAAAAAACTATCAACAAATTTAAAAGAATTGTTCTCTACTGATTCTTATTATGTTAGAGGAAACGACGCTTCATTAATAGTTATATGCTATAACAAAAGCGAAGACGAAATTACTGAATTGCTTTTAAGATTAAAAGAAAATTTTGAGGAATCAATTCAATTTTCAACTTCCTTTATTATAGATGAAAATGATACGATTATAAATGCTATTAAAAGAGCTTTTGAAGGAATAAAAGCAAAGAAGTTATTAGATAAAGAATCTAGTAAATCAGCAATTATTTATTCACTTGTGAAAACATTACAAGCAAATGATGAAGATACGGAAGCTCATGTAAAAAGAACACAAGCTGCCGGCATTAAACTTGGTGAAAAACTAGGTTTATCGGATGTTGATCTATCAAATTTGTCTCTTTTATGCATTCTTCATGATATTGGTAAAGTGGCAATACCTCTTGAAATATTAAACAAGCCAGGAAAACTTACTGCAGAAGAATGGAAAATAATTAAATCTCATACAATAAAAGGTTATGAAATAGCTAAAAGTACTCCAGAACTTGAAGGAATAGCTGACATGATAAAATACCATCATGAAAGATGGGATGGAACAGGTTATCCTGATGGCTTAAGTCTTGAAACAATTCCGCTTCTTTCAAGAATCATATCTGTAGTAGATTCATATGATGCTATGATTAACAATCGTTCATATCGTAAAGCCAAAACAATAAAAGAAGCAAAAGAAGAAATAATTAAATGTTCTGGAACGCAATTTGATCCAAAAATCGCTGCGGCTTTTATTGAAATGATAAATGAAGAAGCCATACAAGAAGACGTATTGCATAAAGCTCATGTTGTGCCACTAACGCATATAGAAGAGCCTGAAAATGTAAATAGTAACGGTAATTTTATTCACGTGGTTAAATATGCTAAATATATATTAAACTCAGATTCTAGAATTATAGAAATATCTAAAGAATTCACTAATTTTACAGGTTATACCAAAGAGGATATAAAAAATAACGTTATTTCACAAATTGATTTAATTCCAAAAAGTGATAGAGGTGCATATCTTTGCCTTTTAAATAAAGAAATGGCTAATAATCCTATTGGTTATTTTGAACATAGACTAGTATGTAAAGATAATACCATTAAATATGTTATTTGCTTTGGTAGAAAATATTATGATTCAGCCGTTAAAGAAGAACGAAGTGAAATAATTATCACAAATAGTTTAGATACCTATGCTGCTAAAATGCTCAATGTTGAATCTGAGAAAAAATCACAAATTAGATTAAAACTCTGGGAAGAAACATATAGAAAAGACTCGTTAACAGGATTATTAACTCACTTAGCTTTTGAAAATGATGTATCAGCAAAGATATTACAAAATGTCAAAGTAACCTTATTGATTATCGATATTGACTTTTTTAAAAAATATAATGATACATATGGTCATAAAGCAGGGGATGAGTTTTTAATTAAAATAGCTCAAACTATCGATTCTACAATTGTAAATGATGGACTTTCTTGTAGAATGGGAGGAGACGAATTTGCTATTGCTTTATTTAATGATATTTCAAATGATTATATTGACCGGATTTATAATGAATTAAATATTACAATACAAGCAAATAATGGTTTTGGTTTGTCTATTGGTGTTTCTAGTATTTCTGATACAATAAAGACGTTTGATGAATTATATGTTGAAGCAGATAAAGCTTTATATAAAGCAAAAGAAAATGGCAGAAATCAAATATCAACCTCTGAAAAAATTAAGTAAAAGATTTTTATGATAATCATCAATAAATAAACTCATTATTAATAACATTTAAATGAAAAAAATGACTAAATTTATAGAAGATGATATTATGACAGAAAAA
>JALEMY010000091.1 GCA_022767485.1 Erysipelotrichaceae bacterium | reverse complement strand
TGTAAAATTATGGTTTGGATCATCAGTTGAAGGTAGTGGTTTTTATTATGATTGGTTCCAACTTGGAACAGTAAATATTACTGGTAAAGAAAGCAAGATTACATATAATGTATCTTATGTATCAGCAGATTATACGGTAGCAAATGAAAACTGGGCACTTACAACTGTTGACGCAAAAGGTTTCATCCAAGAAAATGGACAATTAACTTTACAAACAGGAGAATATGACGCCGCAGCTTATGGAGCATGGCTTACATATAAAGTTGATGTTAAAGAGGGAGCTGTAATCGATGAATTAAAATTAGCTTGTGTTGGTAATCGTTTAGGAAGTTTTGGAAAAGCAGTTGGTGCTACAGCAAACACTGTATCATTTAAACCTTATATTTCTTCTTCTTCGACATTTGAAGAACCAATTGAAGAAATAATATTACCAGAATTATCAGAATGTTACAATTTAGATTATGATTTCACACCATATTTACAAGAAGATGTATCAACATATTATGTAAAATTATGGTTTGGTTCATCAGTTGAAGGTAGTGGCTTTTATTATGATTGGTTCCAACTTGGAACAGTAAATATTACTGGTAAAGAATCAGGAAGTAAAGTTCAAGGACCAACAATTATTGATGCAAGCGCTTCAAGTGTTGTAATTGAAAACGAGACTTTTGCTGAAACAGGTTTTGAAATTAAACCTATTCCAACAGTTACATTTGAAAACGTTGTTCTTGAAGATTTAGTTGATTATTATGTAACATATGAAAACAATATTGAACCAGGAACTGCAAAAATTAATATTACATATATTGGCGATTATACAGGTAAAACTGTTAAAACATTTACAATTACAGCAGTAGAAATAAATTATAATGATGAAGATTATGCTCAACGTAATTACGTTCCTAATCAATATGATTTTATCGATTATTGGGGAGGAATTGGTGATATTGAACCAGAATATGGCGATGGTGTAACAACATTTGCTCACGTATCAGGCATAGTACCACTTCAAGGAACAGACGTTAGATTTACATCAAGTATTTCATTATTATCAAAATTGCAAGACGAAGTTGATGGTTGGGTAACAATTTCATTATCTTCTCGTCCTGGTGTTGAAGGTGTCGACAAATCATATCCATACTATGGTGGTAATGAAAGTGGATATTTCTTACATATAACAAATTATTCAACAGAAGAAAATCCAAACGTTGTTGAAGTTCAATTAGTAAAAAGTGTTAATGGCGAAACAACTATGGTTGATAAATTTATGGTTAACAATTTAGTTACTAACACTGGTGTTTTAAAAAATGATGATATTATCTTTGATTTCAATTTACATAAAAATGAAGATGGAACATGGACTTTAAGTTTTACTAATAAGAAAACAAGCGAAGTTATCGTTTCAAAGACTTACAATTATTTAAATGAAAGATTATTTATTAATTCAAATGGACAAACATATTTCTCAACTGCTATTTATGAAGGAAATGGTTGCGATGGCAATCACTGGGAACATAGAGGAATAAAACTTTATGATATGGCAGCATTTACACTTGATAGTTCAAATGTTAATATTGAATTAAGTCAATATGAATATGTTTATGAAAATGGAAAACCATGCAAACCAGATGTTTTAGTAAAACTTGATGGTGATGAATTGCAAAAAGATGTTGATTACTATTTTGAATATCAAAACAATAAAGAAGTAGGAACAGCAAAGGTTGTTGTTTACTTTATTGGACAATATTCAGGTAATGATAATCAAGTAGTAGAATTTATCATTAAAGAAAAAGAAAACAATAATGAACAACCATCAGAAGAACCATCAGTACAACCATCAGAAGAGCCATCAGAACAACCATCTAATCAACCATCTGACACAACATCTTCTTCAAATGAAGATAAACCAGCAAGTAAGGGTTGTAAAGGATCGACTTCAGCAAGCTTTATTATAGTTTCTATCTTAGGAGTATTATTAAGTAAAAAAAGAAAAAATATATAATTATTACACATAATTAATTGTGTAAACTAGGAGGCATTATGAAAAAGAAATTAATCGTATTATCATTGCTTACAGCGTGTTTTGCTTTCACAACGCAATCAACTTTAGCTTATGCTCAACAATCAGGAGAAGTAGCTGCAAAAACATTAGACAATTGGGACCTTACAAGAACGACATTTGAAGTGACAAAAGAAGGCTTGGTGTTTAATCAAACAGAAATGGGTGTTCCTGATAATCATGCAATATCAATTTTAAAAGTGCCATTTGCTGGAGCTGATTCGTTTGAAATAACATTTTCTGTGGTAATGGATGAATATGTTGCATCAGGAAGAAACAAAAATGATGTTTGGGCAGGCATTGGAGTAATGGGAAAACCAACCTTTATTAACTGGAGAAACTCCATTACTCATGGACTTGCAAAAGACTCACCAGGATTATTTACAAGATTTTTTAATTTAAGTGGTGATTTACGTTATGAAGGTAGTATTTATCAAGGAGATTATCATACGACAGGAAGAGACGATCCAAATAGTGAAGTTGTAGATACATGGCAATTATATTCAGGCAATGCATCATGTAGCGCTTTTAGTGATATAACATTTAAAATGGCATATGATGGCACTTCACAAGGAAAGAATTATTATAATTGCTACATTAATAACGAATCTATTACTCCTCTTGGAGAAGCATCATTTATCGATCAAGAAATTGCATTTCCTGATGGCAACATGTATTTGCTTATAGTTATGAATACAGAAGAAGATGAGTTCAATCAACTTTCAAAATTAACAGTTAAATCTATAAATGGCACATCATATGTCGTTAGTGATGATCCTGGCAAAGATGATACATCTATATCAGAAAGCGAAAATAATTCAAGCGGAAATAATGATTCTAATACATCTAAGAAAGGATGCAATGGCTCAGCATCTGCATCTTTTCTTGCAACATTATTAGCTGTGGCCATCTTGCTTAAAGGAAAAGAAAAAAATGAAAAATAAATTCATTAATTTTTCATTAATTACTATGTTATCATTATTAAATGGTTGTTCGATAACAAATAACGATTCTTTAAGTGAGCAAGAAAGTTCTTCAAGTATTTACCAAGAAAGTTCTTCGAGTGTTTATCAAGAAAGTGAGAACTCTTCGTCAATGATAGAAAATAATGATAAAAAAATTGATGATGAAATCTTTAAAAACCCATCATTATCATATCGTCCATTAGTAATGATGCATTCGCCTTCAATCAATCTTATTAATGATGTATATAATCGAGGTTATGGTGGAATTGTAACAAATGTGTCTTGGGATAAAAACTATCTACGTAATGCGCAAGCATTTTCAAGATTATCGACGATGCTAGATTATTTAATTAATGATTTAGGGATGTATGCATATATTTATGATGAATATGGCTATCCTTCAGGTACTGCTTATGGACAAACATTAAAAGATAATCCTGAGTATGAAGCTTTAGGACTAGTTGCTACATATTTGCCAATAAAAGCAAATGGTAAAGGAACAATTGATCTTTTATATGGACATAAGGCTATTGAAGCTGCTTATGTTTATGATGGAGATAGTAAAGAAAACATGGATCTTACAAGTTTTGATAATGTTTCTTCTGCAATAAATGATGAAAAAAATAGTATTTCCTATATTAATCGTTCATCAAATGATAAAGTGCTTGTGGCATATATGAGTAAAAGATGGTATGAAAATACTCACTCAATGGAAAATTGGTATGCTCAGCAAAGATATATCAACATGTTAGAAAAAAAGCCAGCAGAGAAATTTATCGATTTGACATATCAAAAATATTACGATGAATTAAGTGAATATTTTGGTGATGGAATCAAAGCATTTTTTACAGATGAACCAGCTCTTCAAGGATCATATTTTGAAATATCACAAAGAGATAGACAAGTCTTAGATGTTCCAGATTATAATATACCTATTGTTGAATGCTTAAATTTCTCAGACTCATTGTTTGAAGTATTTAAAAATACGTATGGGTATGATTTAAAAGATAATTTAGCTTATTTATATGTAGATGATAATTCAAGTATAGCAAAACAAGTAAGAATGGATTTTTATATGCTTACAAGTAATTTGTTTGAAGACAATTATTTAAAACAAATAGCTTCTTGGTGTGATAATAAAAATGTGTTAAGTTCAGGCCATTTGCTTCTTGAAGAAAGTCTATATCAAAACCCATGGTTTTCTGGTGATATGATTCAACTATTAGGATCGATGGGAATGCCAGGGACTGATTTATTATTTTCAACACCGCAAGCGGCTTTTAATCAAGCATGTATCGTTTCAAAAATGGCTTCAAGTGCTGCAAACTTTACTAATAAGGAAAACACTTTTGCAGAAATATCTGGAGCATTTGATGGTAATGTTGGAAACACTTATGAAAAATTGTGTGCTGTTGGTGTACAAGTCGCTATGGGAATAAATAATTTTGCTTCATATTATTATCAAGGGAATGACATTCCTTTTGATGAGGATATTATCTTTTCCTCTTCTATTGGCCGTATGTGCTATATGGTGAAAGGAAGTAGCAATAAATCTGATGTTTTATTATATTATCCATATGAAGGAGTTTCTGCAGAAACTTTACCTTCTAAAAATATGTGGAATCCAACAAATAGTGCTAAAGAAATAAGTGATAGTTTTACTAATATGTGTCAAACATTAGGTTCAAAACAAATCAATTATGATCTTATAGATTATCTTAATCTTTCAAAATGTAATGTAGAAGATGGTTACATAGTATTGCCAAATGGCAATAAATATAAAGCTATTGTCATTCCATATACCACAGCTATAAAAGCTGCTGCAATTGATAAATTAAAAGAAGCAGCTGATAATGGGGTAGACATTATTATTAATGACTTTGATGAAGTAGTAAGCGATGCTAATAGAAATGATTGTGTAGTAACATTTAAAGAAATTGCCAAAAAAGCAAAACAGGTAAGTTCAGCTAATGCTGCTGCAAATTATATACGTGTTAGTGGATATCAATCGATATCATTAAATGATGCTTATGCAACCAAAGTATATGTTAATAAAAAAGAAAATAAGAATTATGCATTATATACGATTGTGAATGCATTTAGCGAAGATAAAACATATGAGATAAAAGTTGATACGATTGGTAAAGTTAAGTATTATAATGCAATAGATGGAAGTATTACAAAAATAGAAGCAACGCAAAAAGAAGGCTATTCATCATTTGTTTTAACTCTTCCATCATTATCTACAGGCTTTATTGTTGTAGAAAAATAACAAAAAAGAACAAGATATAGTTTTAGTTAAAATGTCTTGTTCTTTTTCTTTGAGAGTTTAGGCGTATAAGTCCTGTTGATAATAATTGCAACAGTTTAAACAGCTTCAATTACAACCTCATTTGTTATATCCAAATATATTTAATACTACTATGTCCTAAAAATCGTTGTTTTCTAATCATTATGAAGTACCTTCATCAGAAAAAAATATGCGTTTTAACTGTTTTTACGCAGAACACTAAGCATTTTAGTGTTTTGTGCTTCTTTAGTTAAAACAATACACCAACTAAAAGGTTAGAACGTCTTTGTCCTAACCTTTTAGTTGATTATTCAATTACTTGTCGTCTAAGATTTTATTTTCTTCGAGTTTTAAGGATTTGAGCCACTCTTCCTTTTTATGTTGGATTATTTGATAGTTTATACTTCCACGCAGACAACAAGATAATAAAAAGTTAAAGTCTTTTAGTTTGTTGCGAATCTTGTCGTTGGGGTCTTCGACTACAATTCTGGGTCTACGATACGCGTTATATAATGTTATAAAACATTTCCAACTGTATGCCATCAAGTTTTGTTTTGCGGCACGTTTGCAATATCTACGCCAACATAACCTTATAGACGATTGATGTTTACACATTTGAAACTCTTCCCATTTAAAATCGGGAATTAGATATCCTTCCCCTGCTTTCGCCCTTTCAGGGAATAATAAAGAAGAAATTTCTTCTTCACTCATATCATTTAGCGCATAAATTTCAATCCCTAACGCCTTTATCCTTTTTAGAACAGTCCATACAGTCGTGCGAGAACAAGTGCATAGCGTTGCAATTTGGCTATTATTGTTGCCTTTTTGGTAATATTCAATGATTAATTTGTATTTTGACATAAAATTCTCCTATTTTATCGCCCTTTTTTACCCATAGCAGTAGATACAGAAAAGTGTTCAATTTGAGGAACCACCCCGTTTTTTTGACTGATTTTTGACTTTGCAAGAGATTTTTAAGAGAAAAAAAGTAGTCACTCTCCGAGAAGAATGACTACTAAAACTTTATTTTTTAATTAAAAATTGAATTTTTACCGCTTTTTGGCGCTAAATCTTAGCCCCTCTGATTACGGATATTAGCCTGAAGAGATGTGTATAGTGAAAAGTTGGTTGTGTATATTTATACCCTTTTTCGAGCTTTTTGTTTGTCTTATGTATAAATATTGCATATTTTGTATAATTATGTATATTTATACAAAATGCGATAGCTGTAGGTTTTTGGTGGTTTTTCGCCCAATTTTTCGTTGCTAGTCTTGACAGTCCTTGGCATTTTGAAAGTGCGTTAATCCCTTATAAAACCTGACTTTTTCGGCATTTTTCAAGTGCTTTTTATCGCTATCTTAACACCACCCACTATCCCCGCAAGTCTTACTATAATTTAGCTACCATTTTTCCTTATATTTCCACCACAGTCATACCGTGATTACAGACCTTTAACAACTTTTCAAGTTCCTTATATTTGCCTTTAAGTTACAAAGCCTTAAAATTAAATATATTAAAATCTTCGCCATTGATAACGGCTTTTATCGTACCGTTTCGCATCTGGGCGTTGAGCCATTGA
>JALEMY010000114.1 GCA_022767485.1 Erysipelotrichaceae bacterium | reverse complement strand
TTCATATTTAATACTATCGACATACGCATCACTTCTTTCTTGTAATTATATTAACATATAATTAAATTATTTAAAAGTTAAAAATTGCTATTTTTAAAATAATTGTTTACTTAAAAAAGTATATGAATTATAATGAACTTGCATCAATAAAAGGAGTTTATAAAATGACAAAACCAATTTTAGATTTAGAATTCAAACCTGCTATTATTGAAATTCGTAATTTTAATAAAGATGTTAAAGCGTCAAAGGCAAGTAATCATTTAGTTATTGCAATCCAGAGAAATAACGGATATGTCTATAGAAAAGAAATGGATGTTTTTGCCGATGGAATCGATGATGAAAGAAATGTTTTTATCGTTGAAAGGATCATTAAATCAATACTTTGGACAGTCGGTGGATATCTTATATTTATATCGGGTTCTAAAGTTATATACGAAAAGATTAAAAGTTATTATACAGATGGTGGATTAAGAGATTTCGATTATCATTTTATGTCAAATGTTTATGAGCATGAAGTAAAAGTTATTTATAAACCAATGCAAGAAATGCCACTTGAAAAATCCTCTTCTGTTCCTTGTGGTGGACATTTAAAAGGAAGAAGAATTGGCTTTGATGCTGGTGGTTCTGATAGAAAAGTTTCTGCAGTTGTTAATGGAAATACAATCTATTCTGAAGAAACTATCTGGTTTCCAAAATTAAATAGCGATCCTAAGTATCATTATGATGGGATTTATGCTGCTATGAAAACTGCTATAGATAAAATGGGTGGAGATGTAGATGCCATTGGGGTATCTAGTGCTGGTATTTATATCGATAATAAAGCTATGGTAGCTTCATTATTTATCAAAGTTAACAAAGAAGATTTTGATAAACATGTAAAAAACATTTATATAGATGTCGTTTCTAATTTAGAAAAAGAACTTGGACATAAGATTCCTCTTAGTGTCGCAAATGATGGCGATGTTACAGCATTAGCTGGTGCTATGGATTTGAAAGATAATTGCGTTTTAGGTATCGCTATGGGTACTAGTGAGGCTGTTGGTTATGTTGATGCAAATGGTAATTTGACAGGATGGTTATCTGAACTTGCATTTGTCCCAGTTGATTTTGCTGCCTCAGCTATGAAAGATGAATGGTCTTTAGATATAGGTGTTGGTTGCAAATATTTTTCACAAGATGCTGTCATTAAACTTTGTCCTAAAGCTAATATTACATTAGATGAAAATTTAAGCTTAGCTGAAAAATTAAAATATGTGCAAAAATTGCACGAAGAAGGACATGAAGGTGCTAGAAAAATATTTGAAACTATCGGTGTTTATTTAGCTTATTCCTTAGCTTATTATGCTGAATTATATAAGATTAAGCATGTGCTTATTTTAGGCCGTGTTACATCATCTGTTGGTGGGGATGTTATTTTAAATGTTTGTAAAGAAACTCTTGCAAAAGAATTTCCTGAATATGCTTATTTTAATATTGCTATGCCAAGTGAATATATGAGACGTGTTGGTCAGTCAATCGCTGCCGCATCTTTACCTGAAAGTTTATGAAAAGTCGAGAAAAATGCCATCAAGTGATGGTTAAAGATATCGCTCTTGGAGGATGCGATAAAATTATCATTCAATCAATGTGCAATATTAAAACTAGTAAAGTAGATGAAGTTGTAAAACAAATATTAAGCCTTGAAGAATATGGTTGCCAAATGATTAGAGTATCCATTTTAGATGATGATGATGCTATGGCTATCAAAGAAATTAAAAAGCAAATTCATATTCCTATTATTGCTGATATTCATTTTGATTATAAACTTGCATTAAAATGCATTGAAAATGGTATTGATAAAATAAGGATTAATCCTGGTAATATTGGAAGCATTGAAAACATAAAAAAAGTTGTAGATAAGTGTAAGGAAAAACATATTCCAATTCGTATTGGAGTCAATAGCGGTTCTTTAGAAAAAGATTTGCTTGAAAAATATGGCGTATGTGCAAAAGCGATGATAGAATCGGCTAAAAGGCATATTGATATTTTAAATTCATTAGATTTTCATGATTATGTATTATCTTTAAAATCATCAGATTTTCAAATGAGTATTGAAGCTTATCAAATCGCTAGTGAAATATTTGATTGTCCGCTTCATATTGGAATTACTGAACCTGGTCCTTTAATTCCAGGCATTGTAAAATCCATTCTTGGTTTATCAACTTTAATCGATCAAGGTATTGGTTCAACAATTCGTATATCATTATCATCAGATCCAGTTATGGAGGTAAAAGTTGCTAGACAATTGCTACTTGCAAAACATTTAATTTCAATGCCTACATTAACTTCTTGTCCAACATGTGGAAGAACAAAAATTGATCTAGTTAAATATGCTAATATCATTGAAGATTATTTATACAAAGTTAATAAAGATATCAAAGTAGCTATTATGGGATGTGTTGTCAATGGCCCTGGTGAAGCAAGCGATGCTGATATTGGTATTGCTGGTGGTAATCATTGTGCTGTTTTATTTAAAAATGGGCAAATTGTTAAAACAATAAAAGAAGAAGAAATCATCGATGTTTTAAAAGAAGAAATTGATAATTGGCATTAATAAAAAAAATCACTCATAAAATATATGGGTGATTTTTTAAATGGATAAAAATATGATGAAAAACTATCTATATAAAATGGATGAAAATGTAATAATCTTATATGGTAAAAATCATAACATTTCTATTAATTATGATGAAGCAAACATAATCTTATATTTTTTAAAAACTCATTTTGATGATTTTTTTAATTGTTATGATAAAAAAGAATATATATATTATTATTTTTCAGAACCATTAGCTTATAAAATGTATCAACTATATAATACATTATTTAAGAAATTATGAGTTGATAATTTTCCATTTTTCATAAAGTTTATCTAGTGAAAAGCTAGCGTTTGCACTACTTGTTGAAGGAAGATAGGTAGCAATATTTATTAAACTTGGAAAGTTTTTAATAAATAATTCATATGCTTTTTTACCATTTAAATAGATTTTTTTAATAGGATAATTTTGACATATACCTGCAATATCTGTTACTTTTTCATTGTATATATGGCTATCACTAGATTTATATATATCACAATTATCGATAACATCATATAAGGCAATGTGATATTTTTTTAATAGTTGCTTTTTTATATTTATATCTTTATCGTCGAATGGTTCATTATAAATTTTTGTAAGCAATTTATAAAAACGATTATTAGGATTCATATAATAAAAATTTTCTTTTCGTGATATAACACTTGGAAATGAACCTAAAATTAATATTGTTGAATCAGACGAAATGAAAATATCAAATTCATGATTAACGTGAGTTAAATTACTTTTTATAATATGATATAACCTCCTGGTATAAATTTTCATCAAATTTTTTATTTAAAATCGAAGAAATTTCAAATTTATATGGTGGGAAGGAATTTTTATCATCTTTAATATATGGAGTCTCTAAAATAAATATTTTATCTTGAATTAAAGGATGATAAATAAAATTAATTAGATTATCAAAACCAATTTTCCCATAGCCGATATTTTCATGACGATCTTTATGAGCTCCCATTTCATTTTTTGAATCATTAATGTGGCAAACTTTTAAATAAGATAAACCAATAATTGAATCAAATTTAGCGATCAATTCATCAACACAGCAAAGATTATAGCCACCATCATGAATGTGACAAGTATCTAAGCATACACCAATTGAATCTTTTTTATCAATTTTATCGATTATGTATTTAATTTCTTCAAATACTTTACCTATTTCTGAGCCTTTTCCAGCCATAGTTTCAAGAAGAATACAAATACTAGGATTACTATCTATTGCTTTATTTAATAAATTTGCTACTTGATTTAATGATTCTATTCTATTATAATCCATAGAAGCTCCTGGGTGTAAAACTATATATTTACATCCCATTTTTATAGTTCTATTTATTTCATTAACTAATAAATTATAAGAAATAGCAACTTTTTCTTGGTTTAAATTAGCAAGGTTAATTAAATAAGGAGCATGAACGATAACATTATTAATATCGATATTATTATCTTTCATCATCTTCCATGCCTCATTAATTTTTAATCTTTCAAGAGGAACACGAAGAGAATTTTGTGGAGCTCCTGTATAAAACATAAATGTATTAGCATTATAACTTATAGCTTCATTAACTGAACCTAGAAAAAAATTAGGTGAAGTCATAGAAACGTGAGAACCAATTTTAATCATTACTTTCACCTCTACTTCTTTTAATTGCTCTTTGTTTAATTCTTTTATTAATATCGTTTTGAATTATTTCTCTTCGATGTTTTCT
>JALEMY010000064.1 GCA_022767485.1 Erysipelotrichaceae bacterium | reverse complement strand
AATGCTTTTAAAAAGCATTGATAAAAGCTTGATGTAATATCATTATAGCATATAAAAATATACTTTGTCTAAAATGAATTATTCATTTTGTTTAATATAGTAATAAATGTCCATTATTTTTTTATCAAGGTTATTTTTATTGGCTATTATTTGCTTGCACATTTTTATTTGTGTTTTACATCTTATTAAATTATGTGTAGGATAATTAACCTTAAAGTAGTGATTACCATCTAAATAATCTGTTAAAAATCTAAGTCCACATTCATAACTCATAATAATTGCTCCATTAGTTAAATTATATAATTCAATTTGAGAAATTGTTGTCACAACACTTTCAAGATAACCTTTTGCCACACTTATAAAGCCATCTATGTTAAAAATAACATCATCAAGATTAGTTGAATCTTCTTTTCCTAAATTGCATGAACTTCTAATTAAATCGCCAAAATCAAAACAAATGCAACCTGGCATAATTGTATCTAAGTCTACTAAACATAAACCGTCATTTGTCTGATAATCAAACATTATGTTATTTAACTTAGTATCATTATGAGTAACTTTAAGTGGCATTTGCTTTTTGTTAATTAAATCCATAATGATGTTAGCTATATATTTATTATCATTAAAAAAAGATATTTCGTTAATAGCGCTTTCTATCAGTGATTTGTTAGCATTATTTAATTTTTTTAAAAAAGTTTGATAACGATAAGTTGTATCGTGGAAAAAAGGGATAGTTTCATATAGATTATTAACATCAAAATGGGCTAGCAAATTTTGGAAATAACCGATAGTTTTACCCGCATTATATAATATTTCATGACTTTTACTTTCATCATAGGAAACGCCACCTTCAATAAAATGATAGATTCGATAATAGTTATTTAAAGAGGTTTTTACATACGTATTATTAGTACTTGTTTTATAAATTCTAACAAATTTGTTCTTATAATTACTAACGCCATACGACTTTAAGACATTTTTAGCAAAAGATGTGACTTGTTCGATATTTTTCATTAATTCTTGGGGGTTTTTAAATACCAATGTATTTATTTGCTGGAGCAAATATCTTTTTACTTTGTTTCCATAATCAAAATAGATGATATAGGTTGTGTTGATATGTCCTTTTGAAATCATCTTGTTTCCAATATAGTTATCAATATTAAAATCATAATGGTTAAATAATTCGATTAACTCAGCTTTATTCATATAAAAATCCTTTCTAAACTATCAATTAGGGTGTTTTTTTTCTATCCTAAAAGTCGACTTGTTTTAATTACATTAAAAGAGTATAATTACTACATATTTAAGTAACATTTTTTTGTTACTGGGAATTGGGAGGAAAATAAATGGAAAATGAAACAAATTCGCTTCAAGTGAATAATGAAGAAGAAGGTCTGTCTTTGAAAGATATTTTGCATATTATTAAAAGACACATAATAGCAATTGTTATATTTGTAGTTGCTTTTGCTGCCTTAGGCTTTGTTTATGGGAAAATGCAAGCTCCAAAATACACTTCATCAACATCTTTATATGTAGAATATCGTGAAGATTCAAACGTTGGAGTTACTTCACAATACACATTATCTCGTTATATTACTGAAACATATGTTGTGTTTTTAACAAATGATGTTGTCATGGATAATGCTGCTAGCAAACTTGCTAGTAAAGGTATTGAAATTTTACCAAAGCAAATAAAAAGCAATTTAACTGTTTCTAGTTCTTCTGATGCTTTAGTTATCAACATGAAATATGTAGCTAGTGATCCTAGCGATGCTAAGATTATTTTAAATACAATCGTTGATTCTTTAATGGAAGTCACATCACAAGTAGAAACAAAAATCGATCCTATAACTAACCAAGAAGTTACACAATATAAGTACACTCTTTTATATAACAACATTAAGAAAATTGGTGAAGCAAAAGATGGTGTTAAATCAACTTCAACAATGAAAAATACACTTATTTTCTTTGCTATTGGTTTAGTTGTCGCTTTTGTATATGTTTTACTTCGCGAATTGTTCGACACTCGTTTTAAATCGTTCGATGAAGTTGAAAAGACATTAGGAGTTCCTGTATTAACAGGAATTATAGATTATGAAATGAAGGAGGAAAACGACAATGAAAAATAGTAGAAAAGTCGATAAAAGAAGAATTGATTATCGTATTATTGTCAAAGAAAATCCTTCTTCACCTGTTTCTGAATCTTATAGAAAAGCTAAAGTATCACTTGATTTTGCATCTCTTGATAATCCTTTAAAAGTTATTCAAATCACATCTTCTTTACAAGGAGAAGGTAAAACAACAACCGCTATAAATCTAGCAGCTAGCTATGCAGAAGATGGAAAGAAAGTGTTGCTTGTTGATTTGGATTTAAGAAGACCAAAACTTCATCGTGCTTTTAAAATCGAAAACAAAAATGGTATTGTAGATGTTTTAGCAAATAAGATAACACTAGATGAAGCAATTAAAGAAAAAGATGGTTTATATTTACTAAACAAAGGAAGCGATGTACCATTTCCTACATCACTTTTAAATTCTGAAGCCATCGCTTCTTTATTTGAAACATTAAAAGCAAAGTTTGATATTATCATTGTTGATTGTCCACCTGTTTTAGCAGTTAGTGATGCTGTTGTTATTTCAAAATATAGCGATGGTTGTATCTTTGTTGTTTCACAAAAACATACAGATAAAGCAAGTGCTAAACAATCAATTGCTACATTAAAACAAAACAATGTTAATATCTTAGGTGTAGTTTTCACACAAATTAGCAAGAAAGATAGTAAAGATTATCATTCATCTTATTACTATAAAAACTATAAATAATTATGATTGATATTCATACGCACATCATTCCTTTTGTTGATGATGGTAGCTCTTCTTTACAAGAATCTTTAGAAATGGTAAAAAAAGCTGTTTCTATTGGTGTTAAAACGATGATTGCTACACCACATCATATCTATAAAAGATATGAAAAAAGTGTTGAAGAAATAACTAAAAACTTTAATTTATTAAAAGATGAAGTAGAAAAATTAGATTTACCAATAAATCTTCTTTTAGGACAAGAAATATATTACACTTCAAAAGAAAATATCATTGAAAAACTTAATAGTCATGAGTTACTTACGATCAATGATAGTAAATATGTATTATTAGAGTTTTCGTTTACTCATAAACCTAAAAACTATGATGATGTCATTTATAATTTTAAAGTTAATGGTTATCAGGTAATTATTGCTCATATAGAACGTTATCGTTGGATTAAAGAAAAAGATGTTGTGTATTTTAAAAACGAAGGAGCTTTAATTCAAGTAAATGCTGCATCACTTTTAGGAAAAGAAGGATTTAAGATTAAAAGACTTGCTAAAAAATTAATTAAACATAATTTAGTTGATTTTATAGCTAGTGATACTCATTCATTTCGTGAATCAAAATTAGATGTAGTAAGTAAAAAAATAAAAAATAAAGAATTATTCAACAAGAATTTGTTTGAAAGTGAAAAAATTAAAGTTAATTCTTAAATTTGATTTTAATGTTTTTGTAAACAATTAGGTAATCTTTAAAGGTTAAAGTAAAGCTAGGCATACGTTAAACTTTAAAGAATTCATAATCATAATGCATCGGTATTGATAAATAGTGGTGATGGCGAAGCCATACCTAGGAGGGATAAATTTATGTATTTTGTTATTCAAGTAACTTCAAGAAATGAATATAAAATGAAAGAAAAAATAGAAAAAATTGTTTCCTCTTCTTTTTATGATGACATTTTTATTCCAACACGTATTAGACAAAAAAAGATACAAGGCAAATGGATAGATTATGAAGATAGACTGTTTCCAGGATATTTATTTGTAGAAACAGAAAAACCTAATGAACTAGCAGATGAATTAAAAAAAATTATAGGGTTTACAAAAATATTAGGCTATAAAGATAAAGAAGGGATTCATTACACGCCACTTAGTGATAGTGAATCAGATTTGATAGATAAATTATTAAATAGAAAAAATAAATCAAAGAATTCTTTACTTCCTTTATCAGAAGTTATAATCGAAGAAGGAAGACAAGTAAAAGTTATTTCAGGTCCATTATTTGGATTTGAAGGAAAAGTAGTTAAATATGATTTACATAAAAGAATAGCTATTCTAAGTATTGATTTTGCTGGATCAACAGCAAAAGTAAATGTAGGTATAGATTTAATTGTTGAATCATAACAAAATTACAATTCATTAATATCATAAGCGAGGGAAATATAATGAATGAAAGTAAGAAGTTGAAAATAAGTTTTAGAACACTCAAAATGTTTATTTTTTGTTGTGTTGATATCGCCATTATTTTTGCTTCATATATTTTAGGCTATATTATTGAAAAAAACGTCATTGATGGAACAACTATATTGTTTATATTATCGGTTACTATACTTCATATTTTGGTTTTTTCACTATTTGGCGGCTATAAAATTGTAACGGATGAATTTAGTTTGACGGATGCCATTAGATTTTCGGTTTTGATAATGGGTGAAAATATAATTGCTGCTTTAGCAAATCATTTTGTTCCTAATGTTACTTCATTAAATGTTTTAATTTTTGCTTTTATCTTAACTTTCCAAATAATTTTAATTGTCGCATCAAGGACAGTTCAAAGAGCTGTAAGGTTTTATACAATAAATTCCAAGAACAATATTACGACAATAGTAATTGGCTCTGGTTCATGTGCAGCAATCGCATATAATGAAGCACATAAAAATGTTGAATTTAATAATCACATCGTTTGCTTTGTTGATGATGACAAACAAAAAATTGGTAAGAAATATTTTGGTTTACCAATTTATGGACCAATTGAAAATATTCATCAATACATTGAAAAATATAGTGCAAAAGAAGTGATTATTGCTATTTCAAATATTGATAAGGTTGGATTAAAAAGAATTATTAATATACTAAAAAACGAAGATGTAAAAGTAAAAAGAATGCCAATTCTTTCTGAACAACAAGATCCCACAAAACCAGAACTAATGAAAATAAAAGAAGTTTCATTAGCTGAGTTATTAGGAAGAGAACAAATCACCTTCGATACAAAACAAATCGCTGATTGGCTTAAAGATAAGCGTGTGTTATTAACTGGTGCTGGAGGTTCAATTGGTTCAGAACTTGCAAGACAACTATATACATTTGGTGTTAAACAATTAGTAATGTTTGATATATATGAAAATGCTATTTATAACATTCAAATGGAATTAACAAGAAAGATTAAAGCAGATAATTCTTCTATGGAACTAATTACTTTAATTGGTTCAACATATAACGAATTTAGAGTAGAAGAATTATTTGAAAAATATAGACCTGAAGTTGTTTTTCATGCAGCAGCATATAAACATGTTCCTTTAATGGAGGATTCTCCAGTAGAAGCTATAAGAACAAATTGTTTAGGAACTTGGAATGTTGCTAAAATGGCAGATAAATATAATGTTGAAAAGATGGTATTAGTTTCAACCGATAAAGCTGTTAGACCAACTAATACTATGGGAGCAACAAAAGCATTTGCTGAAATGATTATTAGATATTGGAATGAACAAAGCATAGTTACTAAATATTCCGCTGTTAGATTTGGTAATGTTTTAGGTTCTAATGGTTCAGTCATTCCATTATTTAAAGATCAAATAAAAGAAGGGGGACCAGTTACAGTTACTCATCCAGATATCATAAGATTTTTTATGACTATTCCAGAGGCTGTATCTTTAATTCTTCAATCAGGAGCATTTGCAGATGGCGGAGAAATCTTTATTTTAGATATGGGACAACCAGTTAAGATTGTGACTTTAGCTGAAAATGTTATTAAACAATGTGGCTATAGACCATATAAAGATATCGATATTGTATTTACTGGTTTAAGACCTGGAGAAAAGTTATTTGAAGAATTATTGCTTGATGTAACAAAAAATAAGAAAACAAGTAACTCTAAAATCTATATCGAAGAACCACATAAGATTCTTCCAATGGATGAAAAGATTGAATATATTTCAAAAGTTTTCAATATGACCAATAACGATGAAATTAAAGATTGTTTAAGAACAGTAGTTACAAGTTATACAAATTATCAAGAATTCAATGCAAAAGTAGTTGAAGAAAGAAGTAAATAGAAAAAAATTATTATGTTGTTAAATCATATAGCAATAATTATATCTTCTGAAAAAGGAATAGAGTTTTATAATTCTTTAGGTTTTGAAATAATAAGTCGTGAAGAAAGAAAAGAACAGCATGATGAGTTGATTTATATGAGTGATGGAATCACTACTCTTGAAATATATAAAGATAAAACTCATCCCAAAAGAGTAAGTAATCCTGAAGCATATGGATTACGACATTTATGTTTTGAAGTAAATAACATTGATGAATTTGCATCAAAATTTAACGTATTTGTAAAGGAAGATAAGAAAGGCAAGTTTACTTTTGTAAATGATCCTGATGGACTTCCTATTGAAATAAGAGAAACTAAACCGATTAATCTGGTTGGAAAATGAGGATTAGACTAATGATTTTTCTAAAAGTTTTAGCATGGATATTTGGTGTTTTATTTGGATTATTATTTATCCTTGGAATTATTGGATTAATTTCACATCCAAACTCAGTATATAAAAACAAACCAGAGCAAAGAAACCCATTAGAAGGGAAGAAAGTTGTTTTTGTTGCTGATGAAAATGATAAAGAAAATGCCGATGGTGTTAAAGGACATCTTGAGGCCGTTGGAGATGTTGAAAAGATTAATCGTCCATATGCTTTTTGGAAAAGATTAATGGATATTATTCTTTCATTTGGAGCATTAGTAGTATTATCACCATTATTCTTAGGTTTATGTTTAGCTATTATTATTGATGATCCAGGACCAGTTTTCTTCACTCAAAAGAGAATGGGTAAGAATAAGCAGTATTTCAAATTACACAAGTTCAGAAGTATGAAGATGTCTACGCCACATGATGTACCTACTCATATGTTAGATAACCCAGAACAATATATTACTAAAGTTGGAAAGTTTATTCGTGCTCATAGTTTAGATGAATTACCTCAAATTTGGGATATATTCATTGGTAATATGTCAGTAATTGGCCCTAGACCAGGGCTTTGGAATCAAGATATATTAACAGCAGAAAGAGATAAATATAATGCCAATGATATTAAGCCAGGTCTTACAGGCTGGGCTCAAATCAATGGTAGAGATGAACTTGAAATTCCTGATAAAGCAAAACTTGATGGTGAGTACATCGAGAAGTATGGATTCAAGATGGATTTAAAATGTTTCTTTGGATCCCTTCATGTGTTTAGAAAAGACGACACAGTAGTGGAAGGCGGAACCGGTGAAATGAAAAAGGAGAATAATGAAAAGGAGAGCGAGAAATGAAATATTCAGTATTGATGTCTGTATACAAAAATGATAATCCTGTTTTTTTAAAAATAGCTCTTGAAAGTATTTATGAAAAGCAAACAAAAAAACCGGACGAAATAGTTGTTGTTTTTGATGGCCCAATCCCAGATGAACTTTACAATGTGTTAAAAGATTTTCAAAAAGGTAGAGAAGCGATAGTTAAGTACTTCCCTCAAAAAGTAAATAAGGGATTAGGAGAAGCCTTGAGAATTGGTTCGGAACAATGCACAGGAGATTATATTTTTAGAATGGATTCTGACGATATAAGTGATCCACGTAGATTTGAAAAACAATCGCAATATGTGGAACAACACCCTAATATTGACGTTTTAGGAACTGATATAGCAGAGTTCAACGAAAGGCCAAACGAAGAACATTTAAGAAAAAGGGTTTGCTTTGCTAATCATGATGACATTGTGAAAATGGGAAAAAGAAGAAATCCAATGAATCACGTTACTGTCTGCATTAAAAAAGAAGCATTGATGAAAGCAGGCGGATATTTACCATTAAGATATGTCGAAGATTACTATTTGTGGGTCAGGATGATCAACTTTGGATGTGTCTTTGCAAACATCAACGAGACACTTGTTTATGTTAGGGTTGGAAATGGTTTTGCTAGGAGACGTGGATACAAGGAGCAAATAAATAGTTGGAAGGTTCTTCAAGATTATATGCTTGATAAAAAAATGATTTCCCAAAAAGAAGCTAAACAGAATATGACATATATAAAAGTTTTTGTTAATACTCCTGGATGGGTAAAAAAAATAATATATGGTCTATTTTTGAGGAAATAGTATGATAAATTCATCACCTTATTATTATCTTTTATTTTTTTGCTTGTTGTTGTTGTTAATTAAAAAAATGTCCAAAGGTTTTTTTAATTCTCTTGCAACAATTGGTCTATGCGCGGTCTTAATACTGTTTTCAGGACTAAGATTCAAAGTAGGTGCCGATTATGAAAATTATGTTTTTTGGTGGCGTGACTTGGCTTCTGCATCTTATAAC
>JALEMY010000158.1 GCA_022767485.1 Erysipelotrichaceae bacterium | reverse complement strand
CAAAAATCTCTTATGAACATATGGATTCCTGATGGATTAAAAGAAGTTCCAAGCGATAGAATGGGACCTAGAAAAAGACTAAAAGAATCACTTGAAGCTATTTTAAATGGTTATGATTATGACAAGTCAATTATGGATGTTTCAGTAGAATCGAAAGTGTTTGGTATAGGAATGGAATCATATACTGTAGGTTCACATGAATTTTATATGGACTTTGCTAGTAAAAATAAAAAATTCATGTGAACCTACAGTATATGATTCCATTCCTATACCAAACACTTAGGTTCACATGAATTTTATATGGACTTTGCTAGTAAAAATAATGTATTATGCTTACTTGATATGGGACATTTCCATCCAACAGAAAATGTTGCCGATAAAATTTCTTCACTTCTTTTATTTAATGATTCATTAGCACTTCATGTATCTCGTCCTGTAAGATGGGATAGTGACCATGTATTAAAACTAAATGATGAATTACAAGAAGTTTGTGATGAATTAGTAAAATGTAATGCCCTTGAAAAAACATATATTGCACTTGATTATTTTGATGGTTCAATCAATCGTGTGGCTGCTTTAATTATCGGTGCTAGAAATATGCAAAAAGCATTATTAAAAGCTTTATTAACACCGTGGGATTTATTAAAAAAAGCACAAGATGAAATGAATCATACTAAAGTATTAGTTTTACAAGAGGAAATCAAAACACTTCCTTGGAATGAAGTGTGGGAAGAATACTTAAAAACACAAAATGTTGCAAATGAACATGATTGGTATGAAGATGTTTTAAAATATGAAAATGAAGTATTGAAAAAAAGAGGTTAGAATATGAGCGTAATTAATGAAGTAGTCGATATATTAGATCTATTATATAAACATAATTGGGATGAAAGAAATGGAGGAAATCTTTCATTAATGATTGATGAAAATCAAGCAAAAGAAGTATGTGATACAAATAGTATTATCAAAACCTTCACTTATGATTTTGATATGAGCGACATTATAAATCGTTATTTTATTATCACTGCTACTGGTTCATATTTTAAAAATATGAAAGATCATCCTGAAGAAAACTTAGGTATTGTTAAAGTACTTGATAAAAACACTTTAGGATTACTATGGGGTTATAAAAATAATTCTAGACCAACTAGTGAAACACCAACTCATTTAAAATGTCATATTGAAAGATTAAAAGTAGATTCATTACATCGCTTAGTAATACATTGTCATCCTACAAATGTTATTGCAATGACACATGTATGTCCATTATCTAGTGATTTCTTTACAGAAAAATTATGGAAAATGCAAACTGAAAGCATCGTGGTTTTCCCAGATGGTATCGGCGTTCTTCCATGGATTTTATGTGGTGGTGTATTAATTGGTGAAGAAACCGCAAAATTAATGAAAGAATATCGTAGTGTAATTTGGGCACAACATGGTATTTTTTGTACAGGCAAAACTTTAGATGAAGTTTT
>JALEMY010000017.1 GCA_022767485.1 Erysipelotrichaceae bacterium | reverse complement strand
TATATCAATGCTTTTAATTCTTGTACAATTCAACCAACATATTTTACAAGTAATGGTATTGCAACTCTTATCAACAATTTTTATGAAGTAACAAGTTTAAATGAAACAAGTAATTTTACTTCATCATCAGTAAGCACTGTTAAAAGAAATAACTTTAAGACTAATGGTGAAGCTAATATGGCTATAAAAGACTTTGCATATGATATAGCTCCAGCTATTTATAATCTTGATTCAATTACTACTGGATTAAATTATTTTAAACATCTTGAAAACTTATATATTTACGGTAATGAAGCACTTTCTATGTTTTTAAGTAATGGAACATTATCTTCAATCTTTACAAGAATGACATTAAATAACACAAAAATTCAAACTTTAATTATGGAATATTGTGCTAATAACTATGTAACATTTGATATAGAAAATACTAAGAACTTAACTAATTTAGTAAATGTTGACTTTTCAAACAATTTTGGAATTAATAATGTAAGTAAGCTTGTAAATTCCAAACGTGCAAATTACCAATACGTAGATATTTCTAATTTGAGTAGTATTGATTTTGAATTTGCAGAATTTGCTATTACTCACCTTGGTAAGTATGCAACGGTTTTCTATACTAACGAAGATGGAACAACATCATCATTTATTGATACTTCTTCAGTAGATAATGAAGTATTAACTAACTTAAAAGAATTTGATACTATCATTGCTGAAAATATGTTTGTTATCAATCAAGATAGCGATGTATATTGGAGAATTGAAAGCGGTAATGAAATATATGAAAGCCAAATTGAATTAGGTGGAGAATACCCAACTATATCAACAATAACTGAAATGAACACCTTAGTATCTCCTTACTTTTATTGTGCTAGTAGCTTTGAATATAATGGAACACCATTTAGTGCTAATAAGATTTATAAGATTACATTTAATGGTTCAACAATGAATGCTTCTATAATATGTGATGTTATTGAAACAGAAGATATAAATAATGTTTCATTAAGTAACGAGTATCTAGAGCAAAATGGCTTTGCAGGAAGTGATACAACTTATGAATTAGATGAAAGTACAGCAACAGGTGGATATAGAAATTCGATAAATCCATCGCCAGGATCTGTAACATTTAATACATATCAAATAAGTGTAAAAAGTTGGAGTACTACATACTACTGGACATTAAATACAAGTAATAATCTATCGCTAACAAGTACTAGTACTTCTGCAGTTAATGTGTCTTTTTTAACAGAGGAACAAAAAGATATGATAAAGAACAATTCTTACACTAGTAACTTGCTTGGTGCAACTTCGTTATCATCTATGTCCTATTATATTTATTTTCCTGAAAAAGGAGTTTTTTTAGGTGAAATCACTTCAAATAATAGCAGTATTACAACAGTTAGTGCTTCAGAAGCAGCAGCATACACATATGATGGTGGAACATTGAGTAATAATGGATATTATATTAGATACAATTGGGGTTCCATACAAAGTTCTTCAAGAAACAGTACAACATGGACTTTTACTAAAAATAATTCAAACATTTCAATTAGCATATATCCAACGTTAACAGTTAATTATTCTGATGGAACTAGTAAAACATATGAATTCAGTGAATTTGGACAATATGCTAAAGAATATACTAAAATATATAAAAGCATAATTGAAAAAACGTACACTGTTTCAGAAATGAAATATTATAGTAATGGAAATTGTTATTCACTTGATTTTACATATAATAAGCAAGCACAATATGAAGCAGCACTATCTGGTATTTCTATTATAGAAAGTTATTATTATATATCACCAACAAATAGCAACAAAAAAGTTTCTTTAGGTTCAATTGATGAAATTAAAAGTATAACTTATAAACAGGCGGGTAGTTCACAATCAACAACATATGAGGTTTCTAATGATAAGAATGCAAATAATACTATGATTGGTAATGCTAAAAGCCAAGCAGATTCAAGTTCATCACAAGCTGGACAAGCAACTTGGGTTGAAGTATCAAAAACAATAAAACCTTATATTTCTCATATTAAAGATGCATCAAAAACTAATATATCAAGTTATAAGAATTTATATGATACCATTAATAACTTAGGAACAGTCCCATATACATATCTATACATTGGCTCTTCAGAAAATGAAATTGTATATAAAGGAACAGCAACAGGAACAAACACGTCTTATACATCAAATTATTTATATAATTTATCAATAAATGCAAGTAAGTTACTAACATGGTCAAGTAGTGGAAGCTATACTTCTTCTACGACAATGGATGCATTGCTTGAAACAGCTAATAGTCATTTCAACGACAAACAATATGGTGAATATTATGGAATGTATTATGCTTATAGTGGACCTACAATGTATACGGTAAGTGGAAATTTATATGAAAATAATTATGTTTATCGTATAATGCCAAATGGAAGTAATACAGCGTTTGTATTTGTAAAAGATAGACCATTACAAGTAATCACAACAGTAGATACTGTTCTTCAAAAGATATTTGAAGGTACGCTTTCACAAAGTGATATGAATACAGTATATTATCTAAATGTTACTGGAAATAATCGTACTTATCATAGTGGTTTTTATACTTTATCTTATAATGAGGATACTGGTTCTTATTATTTAAAGACTTTCTGTGATGTTGATTATGAAATGATGAATAGTTCAATTATTTTATCAAATGAAAGAATATTGTCTTCTTACTTAGATAGATATGGAGCAGGATATGAAGCTTATTATGGTGGT
>JALEMY010000147.1 GCA_022767485.1 Erysipelotrichaceae bacterium | reverse complement strand
GATATTGATTTCTAATCTACCATATTACATCACTAGTAAATTATTAAATATGATTTTACTTAACGATTTAAAAATTGACACAATAATTACTATGATGCAAAAAGAAGTTGGACAAAAGATAATTAAGCCTGATAAAAAAGACTACAACACATTATCGGTGATGCTTTTTTATCAATACGATGTTGGTGTAGTAAAATATGTTGGTAAAAACTCCTATTTACCTCGTCCAGAAATCGACTCCATCGTGTTAAAATTTGATAAAATAACTCCACGATACGATGTTGATTATAAATTGCTACTTGAGGTTTCAAATGCTATTTTTAAAGCAAGAAGAAAAACTTTAGGAAATAATTTAAAACATTATTTTAAAAGTGATGAAGAGGCAAATAACTTTTATAATACTACAAATTTATCACCAACTCTTCATGTAGAGCAATTAACACTTATAGATTTTATTACAATATGTAAAGCATTAAAAAAGTAATTCTTTAATGCTTTTTATTTTGCCTAGTTCAACTTATATTATTTACATATTAATATATTAGAGGTGATTGCATTGAACTTTAAAGTAAATGATTTAGTTACAAGAAAATCATATAACAATGACGTTGTTTTCAAAATTGTCTTTATAAGTGATCGTTACGTTATTCTTCAAGGTGTAAATATTCGCTTATGTGCCGATTGTTTTCTTGATGATTTAAATCCTTATGAACTTCGTGATTTTAATGATGTTTCTTATGATTTACCAATTATTAAAGGAAACTACTTAAATGGTAAAATATTGCATTTAGATAGCGATATTGACTATTTAAAAAGAAGCATGAAATTATACGAGCACTATAAAGTACCCTCAGTTGGTTATAAAATAAATGAAAAAGATATGCCAAATAAAATTGATGACTTATTAAACAAACACCATCCTGATATATTAGTAGTTACCGGGCACGATGCTATCGATAAAAAAGGGCATAATGTCAATTCCTCTTTCTTTGTTGAATGCGTTAAAAAAGCCCGCATTTATCAGCCATGTAAAGATACATTATGTATAATTGCGGGAGCATGTTATTCCTCTTTTAAAGATTTAATATATGAAGGAAGTAATATTTCTTCCTCACCTGGTAAAGTAAGCATTAATGTATTAGATCCTTCAAAGGCAGCAGTTATGGTTGCCACTACTCCAGTAAACGAATATGTAGATATGGAAAAAATCATCAATATCACTTCAAATAAAAGTAAAGGAATGGGTGGTATTGATACAAAAGGATTAGCAAGAAAGATCTATTCTTAACTTATTTTGTTATTATTTTATAAACTTTACAAATTTCATAGTCACCAGGTGCAATCATCTTTTTAGCTTTTTTATATGGTATAGATGATTTTGACATTGCAAAGCAGGCACTACCAGAACCTGTCATTGAAACTATTTCAAAGCC
>JALEMY010000129.1 GCA_022767485.1 Erysipelotrichaceae bacterium | reverse complement strand
TTTATCAAATAACAAATTTGAATTAGCATTTGATAATAAATCGATTTTAGCAGTAGTGATATCAAAAATCATTTGATCTATATATTGATATTTTTTTGCTATTAAACTGATTTCTTCATTAAAAAATTCTAGTTCATATTGCTCGTCTTCTTTTTTAATTAAAGCTTGAAGCAAACAAGTTTCAAGCATATCTAAATAGCATTCTATCATTTCATTACTAGTCAACTTTTTTAGACCATTAACTTGAAAATCGATAATGAAATAATCGTCTTTTAAAGATAGATAATGAAGTGAGTTTTGTAATACTTCTTTGATAATTTTATAAGAATCACTTTGATAAAGTTCCAAGTTTTTCGTAGCATTATTAGATATCTTACTAATCAAATAAGCATCTTCTTTATCAACTTGATTATCCATCAAATAAGATATTAAATCAGCTGTATTATACTCTTTTAAATTGATATTTTGACATCTTGATACGATGGTTTGCAAAACCAAATCTAGTGAATTTGTAGTAAAAATTGCAATGATATTGCTACTTGGTTCTTCAACAAACTTCAAAAGTTTATTTAAAGATGCAATAGGGGCTTTTTCAATCAAATGAATAATATAAATTTTACGATTTTCATTTTCAATACTTGATTTATTAAACTCTTCTTGCAGTGAATAAACCTCATCATTTTTTAGATCCTCACCTAAAATAAATTTAAAATCCGCGTATGTATGATTGGCAATTTTTAAACAATTGACACATGTTCCACAAGCTAAATTAAATTCATCTTTATTACTACATACGAAACTTTGTGCCATAAAAATAGCACATTCTAATATTGGTGAACCTTTAAGTCCACTAATTAGATAAGCATGAGATGTGTGTTGATTTAAAAAGGAATTTTTCAATATTTGAAAGACAACAGGCTGACTTTCTTGTAAATACTTTTTAATTTCCATGAATCTTTTCCATCACTAATGAATAAACATCAGCAAACACTTTTTCTTTCGTATTATTACCATCAACTAAAGTAAATCGATCTTTATATTTTTCTTTAATTATTTCATAGCCCTCATGAACTTTTTGATGAAAAGCAATGCCTTCTAAATCAAGTCTATTAACTTCATCTTGTCTATTAGCACTGATTCTTTCAAGTCCGATTTTAGGATCGATATCTAAAAGAATTGTCATATCAGGCCATAAATTATTAATAGCAAATAAATTAATATCATATATTTCATCGATTCCAATCCCTCTAGCATAACCTTGATATGCTAAAGATGAATCGACAAAACGATCGCAAATTACTACATACCCATCGTTTAATGCAGGAATTACTTTTTCAACTAAATGTTGTCTACGACTTGCCGCATAAAGTAACGCCTCACTTCTAGGATCAAGATTAGTATTTTCAACATCTAAAATAATGTTTCTAATTTTTTCAGCAATTATAACGCCACCTGGCTCTCTACTATAAATAGTTTTTATGCCTTGCTTATTTAATGTATCAACTAATCTTTTAGCGACTGTTGTTTTGCCACTTCCTTCTGGTCCTTCAATTGTAATAAATAAACCCATTTTTCAACACCTCGTGTTTAATTATACAACATCTTTTATTAAAATAAAAGATTGTATAAAGCAAAAAAAATGTTGAATGATAACTTAAAATTATATTTGTTAATTATCTTACATATAACGAGATTATAAAAATGAGATTTTGCTTTTATGATATAAATAAAGTGACATAATCAACTTTCTTTATCTATACATCTAATTTTTTTCTTATCTATACAAATAAAAAAGCGCTGTTTTTATCAACAAATTATTTAATAATATGGTAATTTGAATTATTACATTACTATTAAAAATAATATACATATTTTATTGTCTAGCGATTCATAATCTTACTTTTAAAATATAGATTTTTCTTTTATTTTGATTTGATATCTTCTTTAAATATATGTTTGCTTCATAAAATGAAAGTGTCTTATTTAAATAACTTATTGATTGCTATTAATAGTCCTTTAAATATATATTGCTTCCTATTTTCTTAAAAATTTATTGCAAATAAGGCAAAAAAATGTATAATGATATTAAAGGAAGCTTATTAACATGCTGCCCCTCCTAAAATTTCTGATAATTTTAAGGAAAGCATCGTCACATGGTGCTTTTCATTTTCCTTAAAATATCAAAGACTAATAAAAACTAATCTTTTTTATTTTTGTTATTAATAATTAACATAGATAATGTTTTTCCTCAATTAAAAAGAGTAGATGATTTACATAACATATGCATCATCTCCATTCACTTTAGGAGTAGCACCGCTATAAGCTTCCACTATTATGATAGTTATTTCACTTTGTTTTTTCTTAATATTTTTTATTGTAAAGTAAAAAGAAAATTTGTATAATAATATTAAAGGAAGCCTATCAACAGGCTACCCCTAAAATTGTTGATAATTTTAAGGAAAGCACCGTCCAGGGTGCTTTTCATTTTCCTTAAAATATCAAAGATTAACAAAATTAGTCTTTTTTCTTTTTGTTATTAATAATTAACATGATAATGCGAATTATAATATATACAATTTGCATTATGCATACGATTATCTTTAACATGGATAATGTTTTACCTCCTAATAAAAGAGTAGATGATTTACATAACATATGTACCATCTCCTTTCTATTTAGGAGCAGCACCGCTATAAGCTTCCACTATTATGATAGTTATTTCACTTCGTTTTTTCTTAAAAATTACAAAAAAGATATGTTTTTTTTACTATGATATAAATAATTGTTTCACTTAACATAATAATCTTGTATGAAATTAATAAATGAAGTAAAATAATACAACGAGGAGTGATAAAAATGAATTTGCATCAATTCTTTTTAGATAATAAATTTCGAGTAGATAAAAAAATTACTTATGGAATATATAGAAATAGAATGTTAAACTTTACAAACAGTTTTTCTTATGTAAAAGTCACGATTTCTTTCAATGGACAAATCGGCCAAACTGTGGCTCAAAACATCATTGGAAAAGTTCGTGAAATAAAAGAGCAAAACCGCTTATTACAACATGGTGTGGCAACTAATGCCTATTTATTGTTATTGTTTTATAAATCATCTGATTTTGATGAGCATTTCTTTAAAATATTAGATAACTGTATCGATATATTAGATGCTAATAATATCGATACATGTGAAGTATGTCCATTTTGTAAGCAATCATTACCATCATCTTCGCCATTTATTAGAATGAATAATATTATTTTACAAGG
>JALEMY010000015.1 GCA_022767485.1 Erysipelotrichaceae bacterium | reverse complement strand
TAATCCTATTCAATAGGATGTTTATTTAAACCGCCGTATACGGAAGACCGTACGTACGGTGGTGTGAGAGGAAGCGAAAATAATCCATTTTCATTCTCTACACAATTTTGATTTTTCGTGCAGCAAACAATTCGTTTTCTTCACCAAATGATATTGGTTCATTTTGCCGTGCTATGTTAATTTTAATATTAGATATATCAACATGCATCTGTTTCATCATTTCACAAAATGTTTCACAAATCATGCATTCACTATTAGCCTCAAGTGAACGATGCAAAAAGACTATTTCTTTAGTTTTTGGTCCTAAAACATTACCTAGAATATAAGCGCAATCTTTATTAGATAAATGACCATTGACAGATAAGATACGGTTTTTAAGTTCAATCGGTCTTTTTGTCAACATTAAAAGTCGTGGATCATGGTTACTTTCTATACAATAAATATCACAATTGTTAATTAATCTTTGAATGTTTTCATGAACATAACCAGTGTCCGTAATATAGGCCATCTTTTCTTGTCCATAGGTAATTATAAAATTACTTGAACCTGAAGAATCATGAGATGAAGGAATTACATAAATATTAAAGCCTAAAATGTTTAACGTTTGATAGTAATCAAATTGATTATATTCATTCATATGTGTTGAAAGATTAATATAGACATCTTCATTATTAAAAGCTCTAATCGCTTTTATATGATCAGTGTGAGTGTGTGTGATAAGTATTTTTTTAACATTATCAAAAGAAAGATTAACCTTTTGTAATCGACACTTTAATTCTTTAATGCTAAGTCCACAATCAATTAGTAAAATCTCATCATCATCATTTACTAAAGCGGTGGAATTGCCGCCAGATCCACTAGCCAAACAATAATATTTCATATTAATGATCCCTATCCATTTCTACGAATCTACCAATATGCTTTTGGAACATAAAATCGATTGTAGCAATTCTTCCATTTCTATTTTTAGCAATAATTAAACTAACAGGAGAATCAGATGTAGCATTTGGATCATCACTACCATTTTCACCATTTGCTGCTTCTTGCATTTTTCCATAATCAGGGCGGTGGATAAACATTACAACGTCAGCATCTTGTTCAATGCTACCAGATTCTCTTAAGTCAGAAAGTTGTGGCTCTTTACTAGTTCTTGAATCAATGCTTCTACTAAGTTGTGATAAAACTAGAAGAGGGCATTTAAAGTCTCTAGCAATCGCTTTTAATGATGCAGATATCGCACCTAGTTCTAAGCTTCTAACAGAATCTTTTGCTTTTACATCAGGTGTAATTAAACCAATATAGTCGATAACGATAAGACCAAGTTCTCCATATCGAGATTGAAGTTTATTTAATTTTGCGCGAATATCGACAGTTTTAATAGCGGATGTTTCATCGATAAATAAATTGCACTCAGAGATATCTCTCATTGCTTTATTGATATTTATTTCTTCTTCTTTATCAAATGAAGCAGTTTGAATTTTTCTAATAGGAACACCACTTTTTGCTGATAATATACGATTTGTAATCGATTCTATGCCCATTTCAAGTGAGAAAAAAGCACAAGGTTTTTTAGTTTTCATAGCGGTTCTAAACAAAAAGTTTAAAGCTAAAGCTGATTTACCAACAGATGGACGTGCAGCTAAAATATTTATTTCACCAGGTTTAAAGCCAAGGGTTAGTTTATCAAATGATGTATATCCTGTTAATAAGCCATTAACATTATCTTGTCCTGATTTAATTAAAGACACTTTTTCTTTATATATTTTAAAAGCATCGTTAATTGATACAAAGTCTTCTACTCTTCTTTTCTTTGTGATATCAGTGATTTCTTTTTCTACTTTGTTGATGTAATTTGAAATGTCACCAGATGATTCTTCACTCCATTTAGTAACGATTTTATTAGCGGCTAATATTACACTTCTTAAAATTGATTTTTCTTCAACTGAATTTATGTAATATTTTGAGTTTGCTAAATCGTTATAAGAATCAACAAGTTCTAATATATAAGAAGCATCACCAACTTTTTCTAAGTTTCCATCGATTGATAAAGCATCGATTAAGGCATAAGGTTCAATTTTTGCTTTGTTTTTATCATAAATATTTTTAAGTGTTGAAAAGATAATTTTATGTTGAGGAACATAAAAATCATTCTCATTTAATCTAGTTAGCGTTTCAATCAGCAAATCTGATGAAAAAATCATATTTGCTAAAACTTGTTTTTCAGCTTCAGCATTATATGGTAAATCCATGAAAACCCCTCCTTATGCTTCGATTATTTCAATATTTATTTTCCCACAAATATCTTTATATAAAGTAACATCGACACTTGCTTTTCCAATAGCTTTTATTGGAGTAAAATTCTTAAAATTCTTTTTATCAATTTTTAAGTTGAATTCTTTAGCAAGTTTTTCTTCGATCATCTTAGATGTAATTGCACTATGAAGTCTTCCTTCAAGTCCTGGACGTTCTTTAAAAGAAACGACAATTTTCTTTAGTTTTTCTGCTATTTGTAAAGCTTCTTCACGGCGAGCCATATCTTGTCTTTTTTCTTCTTCTTTTTGACGGTTAAGTTCATTTAAATTAGCTTTGTTTTGCACTACAGCTAAACCTCTTTTAATAAGGAAGTTAGTTGCATAACCTTCAGATACTTCTACAACATCACCATTTTTTCCTACATTTTTTACATCTTTAATTAATATAACTTTCATAATTACCTCCTATAAGCGTCCATCACGGATGAATATTTTAACTTTTTCTTCAAGTTCTTCAATAACACTATTAATGTCTCTATTTTGAAGTTGAGTAGCGGCTTTAGAAAAGTGTCCGCCTCCACCCATTGATTTCATAATGATTTCAACATTAAAATCTGATAAAGAACGTGCACTTATTGAAATTTCATTGTTGTTAGTTCTTCCGATAACAAATATTGCTTGAACCCCTTTTGTCGATAAGATTTCTTCAGCAACTTTTGATAATGATGTTCTTGTTATAATATCACCTTCATCACCATATGCCATATATATACCTGGCGATAATGCTCTTGAAGTATTGACCATTGCACTTATTAGTTTCATTTCTTCATATTCTTCTTTAAAGAAATCTGTTACATGTTCAACATTCGCTTGATAGTTTCTTAAAACCATAGCCATTTCAAAAGTCTTTCCACTCGTTGATGATTTAAAAAATTTTGTATCTAGACAAATACCAGACAACAAGAAATTAGCTATTTTATCGCTAACATTCACTTTGTTTTGTTGATAATAAATAAGTTCTGTTACCAATTCAGAAGCTGAACTAGATTGAGGTTCATGATATTGGAAAACAGGGTTTTCAATAAATGTATCGCCTTTTCTATGATGATCAATCACACAAAAATCTTTGCATTTTTCAATCAAACGTGGTTGAAGAGTTGATTCAATTCGATGGGTATCAACAACGATAACGAGTGTTTGGTCACTAGCAATTTGTAAGGCTTTAGCTGGTGTGATTGTATTTTCTGCGATTTCAGATGAAGAAAAATCTTGTCTGAAGGCATTTTTAGTTTGTGTTTCTACTAAATCATCTTCATAGACAAAAAATGATTTTGCTTTTAATGATTTACAAATAGCTAATACTCCAAGGGAAGCACCAAGAGCATCAAAGTCC
>JALEMY010000166.1 GCA_022767485.1 Erysipelotrichaceae bacterium | reverse complement strand
GTAATTACAAAACTCTTCAAATGATAAAGGAGTTAAAGTAATATTTGTGGCTTTATCTCTAAATTCGGTAATAATGTCACTGGATAACATTTTAGAATTCGATCCTGTAGCATAAACATCTATATATTTTTCTCTCGAAAGGCCTAATATTACTTCAACAAAAGTAATAATATCTTTGTCTTCTTTTTTTGCAATTACATATTTTCCCTCAGTATAGATTGGATTTATGATGGGAGAAACTAGTTGCAATTCATCAATAAAGACATAATTCATAATGTCTTTATTGCAATGTTCTCTAATATATTTATCTAATTCAATTGGGTTTCTATATTTAGCGTTTTTTATCTCATCTAAATCTATTATGATAATCTGATTCTCTGACACTCCAGTTTCAATAAGGTGCTTTTTAAAGATTTCTTTTAATAAATAGGATTTACCGCATCTTCTAATTCCAGTAATGATTTTTGGAAAACCATTATTTTTTGCAGATATTAATTTTGATAAATATTGATTTCTTTCAATCATAACAAACCACCTTTTTCATAGAATTCTATGCTTTTTCCGATTGAATTTTAACATAAAAAAGGTGTTAACGTCAATCAGTAAATCTCTTTTTTCATAGAATTCTATGATTTTTTAGAATAAAAAGTTTCTAAAAATAATATATAAACTCTATATTTACTAAAAAAACGCAAAGTGAAAAGTGAAGATAATCTATTATTTATAAAAATCCCTAATAGGTTTGCTCTAACTATCATACATATCTAGAATTAAAGATAAATAAAACTTTTCTTCAGCCAATTTAAAATGTGGAACATCAATAGTTCACATTAGATTAGTAACAGTTGTTTCAAAGTGTCTAACAATTGCTCTCTTCGTTGAATTTTTTACTATGAAGTAGATTGCGCTTATCTTCTTTGTAAGAATGGTATTTTTGATTAGAATCTTAAATTTCTTTTAAATTGGACTTTGATGTTTCTATCGCGTTTAATTACTAAGAATTGTAGTGTTATATTATCTTTTTGGTTTATTCATCTAATCTATCAAATGTTTTCACCTCAATTTAATAAAATAATTTATGATTGCATTCATCAAAAACACTAATATGTTTTCTATTTTTATACCACATAATAAAAAGTGAACCTCCTTTGTTTTTAGTCCAACAAATTCAGTTCACTTCAACTTATGATTTTTTTATTTAATTATTACTTCATGCCCTGTTTTAGCAGATTCATAAATTGCATCTAATATTTGCATTAAAACAACGCCATCTTCAGCAGGCGACATACATTTAACACCATTTACACAACAATCATAGAAATGATTAATTTCGTTAATAAACATATTTCCCATCACACCCTCATTTCCATAATCGATAATCGGCGTTATGTTAGTCATATAATTGTTGATATCTTTATAGATTTCAAGTTGTGGTTCAATAACAGCTCCACCTTTATCTCCAAAGACTTGAAGAGTTGTTATGCTTTCTTTTAAATCTAAAGAAAACGAAGCTTCAACATGTAAAACACTACCATTATCGAAACGA
>JALEMY010000162.1 GCA_022767485.1 Erysipelotrichaceae bacterium | reverse complement strand
AATAAAAATAACCTTGATAAAAAAATAATGGACATTTATTACTATATTAAACAAAATGAATAATTCATTTTAGACAAAGTATATTTTTATATGCTATAATGATATTACATCAAGCTTTTATCAATGCTTTTTAAAAGCATTATCAAAACATCATTTTTATTTGAAAAATAAAGAAAGGAAAAAGGGATGAAAACTGTAATTTATGTAGGAAAATATGAAAGGCAATTTTCACAAGATTTATTATTAAAGCCAAAAGCGATGCTTGAAATTGGTGATTTACCAATTTTATGGCACATCATGAAGCATTATGCTTCATATGGGTTTAAAGATTTTGTTTTACTTTGTTCTTATAAACCTTATGCTGTCAAAGAATTTTTCTTTAATTATTCTTTGCATCATTGTGATGTAACCATCGATTTAAAAAATCGTGTGTTCACACCACTTAAAAACGATACTGAAGACTTTAAAGTAACAATTATTGATGTTGGAAAAAATACCAATACTGGTGGAGCATTAAAGAAAGCTCAAAAAATAATTGGAAATGAACCATTTATGTTTACTTATGGCGATGGATTATCAGATATTGATTTAAACCTATTATTATCTCATCATCTTCGTCATAAAAAAATGATTACAATCAGCGCTATTTCTGCTAGTCAAAAATATGGAATGATCGATTTTAATGATAATGGTTCCGTTATCGGTTTTAAAGAAAAAGAAATGACAGATTCTATAGTTAATGGTGGATTTATGGTATGTAACAGCGATGTTTTTGATTTAATTGATGATGACCCTAGCACTATCTTTGAAAAAGAACCTATGGTCACTGCTGTTGCTTGTCATCAAGTTACTGCATACCATCATCATGGCTTTTGGAGAGCTGTTGATAACTATGAAGATTTAGATGAATTAAACAAGCTTTATGAAAGCAACAAAGCACCTTGGAACTGTTACTAATTTTGAATTTTTTTAATTACATTTTTTGCAAATATTTGCTAAAATATATGTGAAAGGATGGGATAAAATATGTTTGGAATTAATGATAATGTTGTTCATAAAAACGCTGGCGTTTGTATTGTTTCTGATATCGTCATTAAAGACTTTGGTAATGGAAAGCAAACATATTATTTTTTAAAGCCAAAATTTCCAAGTATAGCAAATAAATCGCTTGAAATTTTTCTTCCACTTGAAAAAGAAAGCGTAATGATTCGTCGCCCAATGAATAAAGATGAAGCTTTAACTCTTATTCAACAAATTCCTGCCATGGAACAAGTTTGGGTTAACGATACTAAAAAAAGAAAAATTAGTTTCGAAGAAATAAGTAATAGTGGCGATATTAAAAAAATTTGTCAACTTGTAAAATTATTATATGCTGATGCCACATTTTTTATAAAGCCTATGAGTTTAACAGATAAAAACTTCTTAACTAAACTTAAAACTCATCTATTTGATGAATTTGCTATAGCTTTAAATATCTTACCTGATGAAGTTGAAACCTTTATCAAACAATTTATGACTAACTAAAGAGATGAATAATCTCTTTTTTTT
>JALEMY010000031.1 GCA_022767485.1 Erysipelotrichaceae bacterium | reverse complement strand
CTATATGTTTGCTCCATATGAAGATTATTACACATTATCTTTAAATAATAGCCATCTTTCTTTATATAATGAAAACAAAGTATTGATACAAGAAGATGATAATGAAATGACTGTTCATTTAAAGAAAAATGATCTTGTTTATTTAAAAGTAAACGTTGCTTCAAATGAAAATATTTTACTTGATGTTACTGCTAAAAATCATTTAGTTGAATTACCTTATGAAATAAATAGTAAAATTAATATTGAAGATTATTCAATTTATGGCAATGATGACATCGATCCATTACGCTCATTCAACATATCCTATAATAAAAGAAATGATAATAAAGGTTTATACATTAATTCAAATAATCCCGAGAAGATTTCTTCATCTGAATTAAATACTGCCTTAACTAGACAAGATGTATCCAACAAAGATGTGTTTTTTACTTTCGAACATAACAATGCAAGTTCATATTATTATTATGGTTATCGAGTAACTAATACAAGCGATGAAGACATCTATGTAACAGTTAAAAATCTAGGTTATCAAGTTTCAGGCGCTGGCTCATGGCTTGGAGAAGATGAATGGATAAAATTTTATAACACCAAATTTATTTCTGATACGTCATTATATACTTCGTCACAAAAAGCAAACTATGATGCTTACGTTGGCTTTTCAAATAGTTATGAATCTGAAAATAGAAAACCTATTACTTATAAAATACCATCTAAGCAATACATGTATGTAATGGGTGGAACAACAAGCGATGCCTATAATAATATTAACGTATTCAATTCTGCTAATAAACTAGTTAGGGGCGGTTGTTCAAACGGTGCAGTTTTATTTTCTATAACTGGTGGTAGTGCTGAAGGCTCATTTCTTGTATATACAGATTATAATGCGTCAACAATCAATAATAGTGAGTATGTAAAAGGAACTTTACAAAATGGTTATAGAGTGACAAGAAACGATGTTAATGTTGGTTCACAATATATCGGATATGATAATTGCCATGGTGTGGTAGATGCAGATTTTATGTGGACGATAAATGATCAAACATCAAATGGATATTTACCTGTAAGTTACACTAATGATTATTATGCTGGTAGCAATACAACAGGTGAACCATATAGTGCGATTCCTCTTTCAAAATATGTTAATTCTAATGTGGTAAGATGGAATACAAACATAAATCCAAATTATACTTCTAGTGCAGTGGGAACAGATATGACAGATTATAATACTATTGATTATGAAAGCAAAGAAAAAATATGTATCGATGTCAAACACTATGATGGACGCGGGAAAGTTCCAAATATAGGAAATTGGATGGTTGATTATATCGAGACCTTTACAATAATAAATCAAGGTGAAAAAGATAGAACATTTACTTACACATTAAGACATACAGGTGTAATACTTGCCTTTGTTAGAGATGAAGATGGACATATAGATTCATCATTTACTCCAAGATATTTTACAAGAATAGGAAAAAGTGATTATGGTGATGGTATTGAAGATACATTTAAATATACAATAACGCTTAAGGCACATTCAATTACAAGATTTTCTATCGACTTTAATTTACTTGCTAATTCAAATGGAAACATTGCTCATCAAGCAATATTACAATAATTTAATTAAAGATGTTTATGTGAAAATATAAACATCTTTTTTTTGCACAAAAAAAACATTACCAACTAAGTAATCTTAATTGGTAATGTAATTATAAATATCTTAAACTTACTATGCTTGGAAAGTAGAGTCAGTTGCACTTCCTTGATTATCCCATGAATAAGCAGCGTTTGAAATTTGTGTAGAAACAATAGTGATTGTGCTACCAGATACAGTTGCAACAACAACCTTACCTGCAAATTCATTTTTATTAAGACTAGTGACGATAGTAAATGTTAAAGTGTTATCAGCATATGTTGCAGTAAAGTTAAAGAAGTATGTAGTTCCATAACCTGAGTAAATAACACCAGAAATTATACCACCATCATTATCATTAAAGACAATCTTTAGATTTGAAGTACCTTCATCCCAGTCACTATAGAATGATCCAGTAAATGTATGACCAGCAAAGATACTATTTGTTAGATAAGTGCCATCATCACCTAATAATACAGTCTTAGTTTCTTCACCGACATAAATAGTAAGTAAACTATCAGATTTTGTATAAGTAACTTCTACACTATCAAGAGTACCAGTACCATCACCATTTGAAACAAATGTTCCATAATCACCAGTATAAGTTCCAGCTGTTGAATCAGCTACAAAACTATAAGAACCATTAGCTAATTGCACTGTCTTAGTAGAATTTGCAATGTCGATTTCTACTACTTCATTAACTACTTTATAAGTGTAAGCCACACCATCAACAGTAGCATTTCCAGCGCCATCAAGAACAATTGTTCCTAGTGAACCACTATAAGTTCCTTGTACACCATCAAGACTAACTAATTCATTATTTTTAACTGCGTAATCAACAACTTTTTGTCCATTAGATAATACACTTAAGGAAGTAACAACAACTGATTTAGAAGATGAGTCATATACTTCAGACACTGATGAAATAGCATCACCAGATACAGTAGCTAATGTAACATCAAAATTAATTGTATCATTAACAGCGTTAACATAAATCATTTCAGTTGCACCATTTAATGTGAATTCAACAACTCTTTCTTTACCACTATTCCATACAAATTGATTAACGTAAGTAATAGAAGCTGATGATTTAGCAAATACATAAATGTCATCACTTGCTAATGTTGTAACTGATGACTTATAATTGCATACAAGAATGCCCTTTTCTTCATTAATTAAAATCTTTGTTACATTACCTGTAGATGAAGTAACATTAGCAACACCATCAACAATATTTAAGTTATCAATGCTTCCTCTTTCACTAGAACCAACTTTAAATACTAATAAATCAGTTACAGTTGCAGATTTTCCAGTTGATTTAGAACCATTTCCAACAGAAGAGCCCCATAATTCAAAGCCAGTATATGCACCTACATATGCAGGTAATTCTTCATATTTTGCATATAAATCAAATGAACTTTCTACAACACTTGTTTCATATAAAGTACCATCAGCAAATGAAGGAGAAGTAAACCAACCAGCAAAGATGTATCCTTCTAATGCAGTAGGATTTTCAGGTATTGGATATTCATCGCCAACTGCTACAGTATCAACTACATCTTCACTACCATTATTTACATGTAATGTTACATATGCTTTATCAACAAGTTTTACATAAGCAACTAATGAAGATGAAACAACACTACTAGATGTAAATGGAGTTGCAAATGTTTGATCTGTAAACCAACCTTTAAAGACTTTATCTTCAACTTCAACTTCAGGAAGTGTTTCAACAGGGTTTCCAGCAACTACAACAACTGGTTGTACAGCAACTGGAGAAACATAAGAAACAACTGCAAATTCAATGTCCAAACCTTCAACAGAAGTTATTTCAAATTTAATATTTGATATAGAAGCAGCATCAGATCCTTGATCGCCACTACTATCTTTACAATAATCAAATTTAATTGTATCACCAACAGCTAATGTAGCCTCTTTATTACCAGTAATTAAGACTCCATTTTTTCCAGATACTTTTGTAGTTACTAATTTTGTTGAACTGCCTTCAGCAGGAATATGATAAACAGTTAAATAGTCATAATTTGATTCTGAAGAAATTGCATAATCAAATGTGATTTTTCCAGCTGTTGTAGCAACTAATTCATATACTGCATTTGAGCTTTTAACGCCTTTATTGTTAGATGTTAACACAAAATTATCATCAGCAACAAATGTGTATTTACTAGTATCATTAACTGTAAAGTAATCTGAAACATTTGAAGAATTAATAGATAAAGCATATTTTTCAGGAGCAGCAACTTCTAATGTTGTTCTGTCGCCACACATTGTACAAGCACCTGAAACAACAGCACTACCACCAATTGTTGCGGATACAACACTTGTGTAAACATAATTATGAGCAACAACATCAATTACTACATCATTTGCTGTAGTAGCTTCAGTTCCAAGTTCATTTAAGAAATATTCGCCACACATTGAACACGTCCAATATTCAATATTACCAGTTTCAAAACATGTAGGTTCTTTTGCAGCGTGATATGAAAGATCATGATCAACAACTGGTGTTGTAACATCATCTAATGATGAAACAACAGTTGCATCTGAATCTAAGAAAACGCCATTACAAACATCGCATGACCAATATTCAACATTACCAGTTGAACTACAAGTTGCAGCATGTGCTTCATGGTAAGTTAAACTATGAGCAACAACAGGTGTTACAGTTACATCAATTGATGAAGCAACAGTTGCATTAGCATCTAAGAAAACGCCTTCACATACATCGCATGTCCAATATTCAACATTACCAGCAGATGTACAAGTTGCAGCATGTGCTTCATGGTAAGTTAAACTATGAGCTAATAGTGGAGCTTCAACTGAAGTTAATTCCTCATTCCCTTCTACATCGGCAAAATTAGCATGACATACTTCACATGAATAATATTCAACACTACCAGCAGTAGTACAAGTTGATGCAACAGCATCATGATGAGCCATTTTATGGCCTAAAGCTGCAATTACTTCCGTGTATGAATCATTACATTCGCATGTAAATGTCATAACACCATCTTCAGTACATGTAGCTTCTTTTGTTACTTGACTTGTGTATGCGTGTACGTGTTCTGCACTACTTTCAGTTGATACTTCACTAGATCCACTAACCAAATCACTACTTTCGCTTGTTACTTCATTCGAATTTGAAGAAGAACTATCATTTGGTTGAGTATTACATGAAGCAAGTGAAAAACCTAAAACTAGTGCTAGTCCAAAAACGACAAATTTATTTTCGCATTTCATTTTTTTTCCTCCTCATATAAAATACTTGTATTAATAATACCACTATGTAATATTCATTTCAATAATTTTTTTATTTTTTTATTATCCGTTCTCTAATTAAACAAATTATGAATACAAATATTCTATTTGTAAAATTTCACTATTTCCTGTAGTTCTAATAGGAAAACCCCATGTTCCATAGCCTTTTGTAACGTATAACGAAAAATCATCTTCTTGATACAAACCATTTATATGAGGACAATCATATCTTATTGACATATAAAGTTTTGTGATTAAATTAGCTGGAAATAATTGTCCATTATGCGTATGGCCTGATAATTGTAAGAAAGCTCCACAACTTTTAGCTTGTAAATATTCATTTGGTTGATGATCTAAAACAATTAAAGGCAACGTAGAAGGATTTTCCTCGATAATTTCTTGTAATTCTCTTCTATCTTGATAAATATAATCTAATCGACCGATAACTTGAATAGTATTATTGATTATAACTTGTTCATCAACTAATAATTCAATACAACTATCTTTAAAAAAATCTATCACTTCATAATAACTATTATATTCATATTCATGATTGCCAGGTATTGCAAAAATGCCAAATTTACTATTTATTTTACTCATTGAATTATAAAAGTATTCTTTATCGAGATATTCAATTTTATTATCGATAATATCACCTAAAAGAAAAACAACATCAGGATTTAATTCGTTGATTCTATCAGCCATTTTTTCTAAGTCAACATTAGCTCCCATAGTGCCATAATGAATATCTGAAATTGCCACGATATTCATACTTTGTTGTCCATTACCTACTGTCAATGTTTTTACTTTTACATTCGCTACACTTCCAAGGCCAATGCATATAATTACAATGCTAAAAACAATAGATAAATAAAGACAACTAGCACGACATATTTTTGTTTTAAAAAAATCTTTTTTTGTGATAACTTGCGCTAGCCATCTTATAAAAAATACTATTAATATAGCTAAAATAAAATAAATATAAAATGCTAATATCACAAAGCCAATTGAAGACATCGTTAATAAAAAATTCTTATTAAAACGATTAAAATAATCAAAAACGGAAAAGATAGGAAATATTAAACTAATAAAATATATCAATAAGGAAATTTTCTTGATTTTTAAAAATGATTTGTATAAAAATCTTGCAAAATAAATTACAACAAGAATATATAATATTATTCCAATAATAAACAATGTTAATTCAATACTAGCTTTAAACTTGTATAATTCGTGATAATTCCAATTGTTTTTAGCTATGATAATTAAAGTAGCTGTAAAATCACTAATAAATAAAACTAGAAAAATTATAAATATCAATAGATGATATTTGCTTGGTATTTTATCAACTTTAATCTTTATTAAAGGAAAGATAAACATTGCTAAAATTGTTCCTAAAAAGCCCCAACAAACTCCGATTGTAAGACTGACATATTTATATGAAAAAGGAACAAAACCATCATAGGTCCACAACACTTGATGAAATAATAATTCGCAGACATTACCGACAATAAATTCAACAAGAGAAATGCCAGCACCAATAAGCAAAAAACAAATAAAGAAATTTTTAATACTAGCTTTAGGAATTTTTATAAATGTCAGCCCAAATAAAATGCAAAAAAAGTAAACAGGAATAAAAGGACCAATTAAAAATCCTCGATCAAATAAATATCCCATAGTAATATAATCTAAAATTGTTTCCATAAAAAAGGCAGCGATGCCACAACACATCGCTATAAAAAAAATGGAAAACATATCTTTTTTATTAATTTTTACAAATGGGAACTTTTTTATATATTGAATATTAAAGCAATTGCCTTTAAACATAAACATCATCCTCATACAATCATTAATATCAAAATACAAACAAGGCCAATGCAAGCCATTAAAAAGTCAAATGAGAATGTAGAATTCAATGTATCAACTACATTTTTTATTATTATTTGTTTGTTTAATAATTTATATGCATATTTTGCCTCACCATCATTCTTTCGTTTATCAATTGCTAAACCTAAATTAAACGAAAATGGATAAGGGTTAAATTGATATTTATATTGTCTAAAAACATAGCGCTTAAAGAAATAGATTATGGCATCTAATAATTGAGATAATACCCTAAAAATAAACAATATTACTTGAGAAAAAATATTTAATTCATCTTTATTTTTAAATGAAAACACCATTGGTTTATAAAATGATTCTTGTAAATCTAATGCTTTAGGCCAAATATCAACATATTCTTTAACTTCATTTTCTTTTTTACGTAATAATACTAGACGAATAAAAGCAAAATAGACAATTAAGCCAATGCAAATAGAAATCAAAGCTCCTTTTAAGTTAGCAAATGAAAAATATTCTATAAAATGCAAATGGCAATCAATATGGAAAAATTCTTGGCCATTCATTATAAGATATTTGGCAAACACATTTGGTAAAATACCAATTAAAGGTAAAACAATTGTAGTAATAATAACTACGAACGTAGTCAATTTGCTCATATATTTTATTTGTTTATCATATTTTTCTTGAAGCTTTTCATTTGAATTCTTTTCAATAAAAATACAAACAAATAGTTTAATCATATAAGCGATTGTTAAACCACCAGCAAATAAGAATAGATATTCAACAATTTTAAATAATATAAGACTTGTCGATGAAAGCGTCATACAATATTCAACGATCGCTTCATGAATTAAAGTTTTCGAAATGTAGCCATTAAACATAGGAATACCCATAATTGACAAACATCCTATTGCAAAGCAAATCATAAGAAGATATTTTTTTCTACCATATCCTCTAATATCGTTTAAATTCAATTGATGTAAATTCATAAAAATTACCCCAGCAATTGTAAATAACGATAATTTAATCAAAGAATGGTTAACCATATGTAAAAAACTACCTTCATATGCTAATGAATTTTCACCATTTAAGAAAATTAACATTGCAAGTCCTGTTAATATAAAACCGATTTGCGACATTGATGAACAAGCGAGAGTTCTTTTTAAATTTACAGAGAATATTGCAAGTATTGCTCCTAAAAGCATTGTAATAATAGCAAATATTAATAAGATAATAGCAAATGATTTAACCGATGAAAAAATGCAAGTAGTAACAATAATTATTCCATAAACACCAGTTTTAGTTAAAATACCTGAAAGTAAAGAACTAACTGGTGCGGGAGCAACAGCATGAGCTTTTGGTAACCAAATATGAAGTGGAAACATACCAGCTTTTGCTCCAAAGCCAAATAACATCAATACTCCTGCAGCATATATTCTTGAGGAAATATTAGTTGAACAATATTCTTTAATAGTTTCAAAATCAGTAGAATTAACTTCGCTTTGAATTAAAAATAAGCCCATAAGTAATACCATACCTGAAATGATAGTAATTACTAAATATGTCGTTGCTGCAGAAATGTTTTCTTTTTTACCATCGTGGACAATTAAGACAAAAGATGCGATTGACATCATTTCAAAAAACATAAATGTCGTCCATAAATCAGTAGAATAAAATACACCTAAAGTAGCCCCAAGAGTCATTAAATTAAACATATAATAGCGATCTTTTACATCGTAATGTTGCATATACTCTTTTGAAAAAAGCATAGCACACATCCACATAAATGAGCATATAACTGCATAAATACTACGAAATCCATCAGCTTTAAAAGAAAATGATAATATCTTACATTCTATTGGATTAATAATCAATACAATAACAGTTAATAAAAAGACAATGATAGAACACAAAATAGCAATAATATCTCTAATTTTACTAATTTTTTTCCCTATAAAGTAATTAGCAATGCCAATAATAATTGGAAATAAAATGATGAAAAATAATATATTGTTTGTCATATTATACCCTCCCAAAGCATTTGCTTAATAACATCAAATAATGGATTAGCAAAAATACCTAATAGTAAAGATAGTATAGAAAAAGTAAAAATAGGTATCATATATTTATAATTGCCATCTTTGCTTTTATCAAAGTTTGCTTGATTATATTGTGTTGGCTTTTTAAAGATTGCTCTAAAGATTATATCAAAAACGTAAATTGCAGTTAATAAAGCAGAGATTAATAAGCATACAATTCCAACAATCCCATACCAAGTATTTAAAGTAACAGCAGAATTAATTAATGCAAATTTAGAGATAAAGCCGGCAAACAAAGGAATTCCAATTAAAGATAAGCCAGCTAGAGTATAACATATAAAAGTCTTTTTCATTTTCTTAGCAAGACCATCTATTTGATCAACGTAAACGACATCAACTTCTTCTAGCAATTCACCTGCCACAAAAAAGATTGCTATCTTTGCAAATGAGTGGAATAAAAGATGCAATATTGCAGCATATAAACCCATTTTAGACATCATCGTAGCACCAAGAAGAATATATGAGATATTTGATACTGTAGAATAAGCAAATCTACGTTTTAAATGAAGTTGCTTTAAAGCCATCATTGAACCAAATAAAATCGTAAATGAAACAAACATAACACTAATTATTTGTACACTACTATTTTTTAATACATCAATTCCTATAACTGAATATATCATACGAATAATAGCAAAAGCACCAGCTTTTACAACAGCAACCGCGTGAAGTAAAGCAGTCGTTGGTGTAGGAGCAACACCAGCTTTTGGAAGCCAACTATGAAATGGAAAAATTGCCGCTTTTACACCAAAGCCAAAAAACATTAATAAGTATGCAACATATGCATATGTAGTATTATGCTCATAAATTTGACTTGTATCAACTTTAAATACATTGATAAAATCACCAGTTTGAAATACATGTAATAAAATAATTATGCCAATTAAAGCTAATGTCGAACCAAACATTGAAATATATAAATAAAATCGTCCAGCCCTTTTTGCTTCTCTTGTATTATCAAACATAATCAATGGTAATGTAACCAATGTTAATAATTCATAAAAGAAGTATAAAGTTAGTAAATTACCAGAAAAAGCAATACCTAATACTACACCAAAAGTCATAACATAAAACATTGCATAATTCTTTTTACTATCTTTGCCATGCATATATCCTGTTGCGTATAAATATGCAAAAGGCCATAAAATAGCAACCATCAAAGCAAAAATTGTACCAATACCATCAAGTTTTAAGAAAAGTTTTAATTTATCATTAAAATGTAAAATGTACAATGAATCTGAAATATTTAGAAGCACTAAAATAATGACTAATAGTGATGTTAAGGTAATAACACACATATTTAATATTTCTTTTGTTTTTCCCTTTACATTAATAAATCTTATAATTAAAGAAAATATAATTGGAATCAATATGGGAAATAATAATAAAATAGCCATGATATCACCTCCACTATACAATTTTTTGAATTATATCAATTAATGGTGATGATATAATTCCAAGTAATACAATCAAAACTGATAAAACAATTAAAGGGCAATACATAATAGGTGAAGCTTCATTATATTTTTTATTTTCACATTCTTTAAAAAAGCCATTAAATGTAATCGGTAGTAAATATGCAGCCGTTAATATTGCAGAAATTAACAATACAATAGGAATAAAGTAATTAAAGAATGTTAGATTGCTATTAATAGAAGCAACTGCGATATTCCATTTTGACACAAAGCCAATGGTGAATGGAATTCCAATTAAACCTAAAGAAGCAATAGTAAAACACCATAATGAAATTGGCATAACTTTACCAATTCCTTTAAGTTTTGATACATTTTTTATGTCAAACTTATAAATAAGTTCACCTGCAAATAAAAACAAACACACTTTAATCAACATATGAGCAGCAACTTGTAATAAAGCACCTATAAAACCATATTCAGATAATAAAGCTAAACTTACTAAAATATAAGAAATTTGCGAGATGGAAGAATATGCAAGTCTCTTCTTCAAATTGTCTTCAAAATATGCAAGTAAAGAACCAAGCAAAATAGTAATACATGCTAAAACAACCCAAGTATATTGAACCCATGTGTTTAAAATAAAATCAGGTCCAACAATATAATAAATGACACGGATTATAGCGATAACACCAGCTTTAGTGATCACACCTGATAAAACAGAAGAAGCACTAGATGGGGCAACTGGGTGAGCAATTGGTAACCATCCTTGTAAAGGAAACATACCAGCTTTTGTTCCAAAGCCTACAACGCAAGCAAAAATTGCAACGTTCATAATTTTTTGATTTCCCACAAAGGATTTAAAACAATTTAATCCACCATAACTATCAAAAAAAGTGTCAGGGCAGTACATGATTAGATAAAAAAGCCCAAACAATGCTAAAAATGCTCCACCAATTGAATAAAATAAATATTTTTTAGCAGCATTAATAGATTCCTTAGAAAAAGAATGTAAAACAAGCGGCATAGAAAGCAATGTTACCATTTCAAAACAAATGTACATTGTTGGCAAATTATAAGCATAACACAAAGCAATAAGCATTGCTAAAGTTAATAACATAAATGTATAAAATCTATTTTCATGTCCTTCATGTTTAATATATTCGAATGTATAAACAAAAACTATGATCCAAATAAAACTTATTAACACAGTAAAGAAACGACCTAAATTATCGACATTAAATGAAATGAGCAAATAATCAAATATTTGAATAATATCAAATCTATTAAAAGATACAAAGCAATTGATTAAACATGTTAAAAAAGTTGCAATCAAAGTTGATAAAATTGTAATATTTTTTGCTTTAGTTGATTTTTTAAACAAATAAATAACAAAGGATAAAATAAGTGGTAATAAAACTGGAAGTAGTATTAATATTTTCATCGTTTTCACCTTTAATAGAATAATTCTATTCCCTTCTTAATAATATCCATTATTAATGATGAACCAACTCCTAGGAAAAGATTCAATAAAGAAAGCATTACGACACCAGTCAAATATGTCCAAGGATATTTTTTAATTACGAATTTTTTTTCATTTGGATAAGGTAAGTATATTGTGATCATCGTTCTTAAAAAATAAATTGTATTTAAAAGAGTTGAAGCAAGTAAGGCAATTAAAGCTAATATTTCCATCCATGGTTGAATTGTATTTGAAAGTGAAGCTTCAACAAATAAATATTTAGAAATAAATCCTGCAAACAAAGGAATTCCAACCATCGATAAAGCACCGATTGAAAAGCAAATTCCACTAATAATATCAATACGTCCACATCCTCTCATATTTTTAAACTTTTTAGAGTCATTGGACACATATGATAAATGTTCACTTGAAATAAATAGTAAAGGTTTAGTAATTGCATGCGTTAAAATATGGAAAATTGCGGCAATTAAAGCTGCTTCTTCCCCTATTCCAATTCCCATAAATATGTAACCTATTTGAGCAGCGCTTGAAAATGCAATCATTCGATCAATCGATGTTTGATGAATTGCATTAATAGAAGCAATAATCATACTTAATACACCCAAAACAAATAATATATTTAATAGCAAAGTATTAGATATAACTTCATATGTAAACATACGACAGATTACTTTTATTAAAAGTAAAATATAACCTTTTGTTACAATTCCTGATACTATTGAACTACTTGAAGATGTTGCACAACCATAGGCATCAGGCATCCAAAAATGAAATGGAAATACACCCGATTTAATTGAAAGTCCAGTTACAATCAAAGAAAAACTTACATAATATGGCATTGTAAATTGCCCATTTGCCATAGTGTTTTTTAAAGAAGATGCAATGTTTTCAATCGATAAATAACCAGTTAAGTTATACATAATAATAATTCCAAGTAAAAACAATCCTGAACCTACAAGATTAAAAATCATATAGCGAATACAACTTAATATTGTTGGACCCTTATCCTTAACCATTAAGCAACCACAACTTGCAAGTGTGGAAAGCTCTAAAAATACAAATCCTGTAAAAATATCATTTGTATAAATTAATGAAATATTACTTACTAAAATCAAGCACATCATGACAAAAAACAAATTGTGTTTTTTCTTATCGATATCTTTATCTTGACATGCTTTACCGCCAAGAATACATAAAGATAAAACAAAGGCAAAAAATGTAGCTAAGAAACCTTCTAAAGGGCCAAAACGAATTTCATTGCAAATTCTAATACCATCTTCATTTGGTCCAAAATGACCCATAGTATAAATAAATGAAGCATCATTTTTATATGTGTAAATTAAAACTGATAATGATAAAGCAAAAACTACCATGCACACAATAAGAGAAATATAAAATGCTACTTGTTTTTTACTAAAAGAGCACAAAACAGCCCCGATGAAACAAACGATAATTGAAAGTAATGGAAAAGCTAAAATAATATCTTCACCCATATTGTGCCACCTACTTTTCTAAATCATGTTGTTTCTTTTCAAACATGAATATTTTATCTAATTCTAAAGTATGATACTTTTTATATAAGCGAATAGCTAATGCAAGCATAATTGCAGATACCGATACCGATACTACAATACCTGTCAATACAAGTCCTGGTGGAATAGGATTTGAATAATTTGGAATATCATTTGTAACTAAATCACCGCCAATTGGAGCAAGTGTTTCACGATAATAACCCATAGCTGTTAAAAACAAATAAACACCAGAATCCATAATATCCATGCCAATAATCTTTTTAATTAAATTATGGTGGAACAATAACATTGAAAAGCCAATTGCAAATAATAAGAAAGATACTATATAAACATAATTTGCTATAGCATTTTCACCAAATAGTGAAAGAAAAATATTAATTGTATTCATAATTAAATATCTCCTTTCTTAAATAGACAATAAAAACCATACATAGTGCATGAAACTACCGCACCAACACAAATATTTAAAATCAAGATGTATCCACCACTTAAAATAGAGCCATCAGCAAATGTAAAAAACCAGTGATGTATTGGATCAAATATTCCCATTCCGCCCATAAAAAATGAATAACATTTTACTAATGAATAACCTAAAAGTGCAATAGCCGATATAGTTTTAAAAGTTTTTAATTTAAAAAATCTTTGAGCTTCTTTATCACCAAATGCTAAAGAAAATAATATTAGTCCAGCGCCGATAATAGCACCACCACTAAAGCCACCACCTGGTGATAAATGGCCATTTAATACAACATAAACACCAAATATAAAAATCATAGGTAGTAAAATACATGTGGCGTATTTTACAATAGGGTCTTTATCAAATACAAAGCCTTTGTTTTCATGCAAATTATCATCTTTTAAGCCAGATAATAAAACAAATACACATGTTATTGCAGAAAATAAGACAAACGATTCACACAAAGTATCGAAAGCACGATAATCTAAAATCATTCCAGTAATAGAATTAATAGCTTTCGTATCAGCTAATGAATGATCTATATAGTAGCGAGAAACATAATTCCAAGTTAATGTCGCCTCTCCAAATTTGGATAAATGAGTAGAAAAAGCTACTAAAACTAAAATAAATAATAAAAAGGCAATAGAAGATAAAATCAAATAAAATAACACTTGAGTAGTAATTACTCTAGAAACGAGAGTTTGTTTTTCTTTTGCCGTTACTGACTCATTTAATTTAGTTTCAATAAAATGGCATATTTCTTCTTCTTTATATGGCGCAACTTCCTTATTAAAAATATCTTCTTCGCCATTTAACCATTTTTTAAATTTTGCCATGATTATCTAACGCCTCCTGAATTCGTTTTATTTTGTCTAATGTTACAAAATATAATATAGAAGTAATTCCGGCACCAACTGCCGCTTCAGTAATCGCTAAATCTGGTGCTTGTAATATAACCCAAACAACAGACATAATTAAAGAAAAAGACATATAGATAACAACTGAAGTTAATAACTTTTTAGTAAATATCGTTGCGATAGAACAAATCAAAAGTAAAATTAATAAAATAATTAATATAACATCCTTACTGTCCATCTTTATCACCACTACTTTCTTCAACATCTATTTCCACTGTTTCTAAATCAGTATTAGTATCAGTTAGATAAATTAACTTACTAATGATATGCGATGAAACAGGTGATGTTATCCATAAAATAAATACTACTAAAGCAAGCTTTATAGAAGTCATATCAAAATTTCCTTGTGCGTCTACAAAACCTTTCGCAATAATTAATCCTAAAACAATAAAAAATAGGCCTAATGTATCAATTAATGCTGCGGCATGCATACGATTTAAAATGAACTTTAATTTATAAAATCCTAATAAACCAGTTATCGAAATAAAAAGTCCAAGAAGAATAAAGAAGGTTGCAAAACAAAATCTAACTATATTCATTTATTTATCCTCCTTTTTCATATCATTTTTAAACTTTTTACGGATATTAACATTGATAAAAACATTAGCTAAAACAATTATTGCGACAAAGCTTATCATAACATATAAAATCGATACATCTGCTAAATATCCTTCTTTAGAATAATAGACAGTTAATATGCATAAAATCATAACAATAAAAGTTGAAATCATATTAATTGCCACAATTCTATCTGCAACTTTAGGTCCTTTTATCGACTTTATAATAGCAAAGATAATCAATATTCCTAATATAACGCATAACGCTATAAGCACATAACCAAAAATTTTATCAAGCATTATAAACACCTTCTATCTTTTGTAAAATATGAAGTAGTCTACTATTATTAATTCCACTAGCATATTCTTTTCTTAAAGCATGAACCACATATTGATCATCATCGATTAAAATCGTAATAGTTCCAGGTGTTAGTGTAATAGAATTGGCATATATAACACGTAGAAATCTTGTATTCAAGTCAACTTTAAAATGAACAATTTCAGGCTCTGGGTGTTTTGATGACCAAATCAAACTGATAATATTCAAATTAGACTTAACAACTTCCAATATTAAAACTAAAACATAAAACAATAATAATGGAATGCATTTGCATAATTTTATATCTTTTTTAAATGAAAAACTTAAGAAGAAACAAGCAAACGCATATACAATTGCTGATAATATTAAGCCTATAATTACCAGTTCAAGTGTAAATTTTCCATTTAAGAATATCCAAAACAAAAAAAATAAAATAAACATTTTTCCACTTCCTTACAATTTCACCACAATTATACTCTAATATAAATAATCAAGCAAGTTAAAAAAAAACTATACTATACATTGTATAGTAAATATGACATTCATCAATTAAAATATGTCATTTCTTATCTTTCTTAATTTTTCTATTTATTCTATTAAATAAATTTATTATAATCATTATGAGGTGAAACAAATTATGAATAATCAAGCGATTAGATTTTCTTCAATTAAAGATTTTTTTGATAAAAAAAATGAAATTTTACTTTATAAGATGGTTGTACCTTATACAGATACATACTTAGTAAGCTTTAAAAAGTTAAAAAAAGTTGAAATATTAGATGAAAATAATCAGGTGATAATATCATCTAATGATAGTTTTAAAATAGATCTTGTAAAAAATCAAATTGTGATAGTTAAACTTTATAAAGACTCATCTATTCATGCAGATATTAAAGTTACATCATTATCTTTTAAAGCTGTTGCCCCATATGAGCCTATCAACGTAGTAAATACAAAAAAATTTAAAACTCATGGTGATAATTTAAAAGATCCACTTCAAGAAGTTGAAATTAGCGCCACAAAAAGAGATGATAAAAAAGGCATTTATATTAATTGCAATAATCCTGAAAAACTAACCTCAGATGACATCGGAAAAGCTTTATCTCGTGTAGATATCACAAATAAAAAAGTGTTTTTCACCTTTGAACACAACAATTTAGATACTCCTTTTTATTATGGTTATCAAGTTAAAAACACAGGAAAAGAAGACTTATACATTACTATGTTGAATTTTGGCTTACATCTTGAAGGCGCTGGATGCTGGCTTGGAGAAAAAGAATGGATTGACTTTTATAATGTAAACTTTAGATATGATGAAAATATGAGTGATAAACAAAAGAAATCATTTGTTGATTACTTTAATTTTACCAATAAATATAAGGCACCTAGATATCAACCTATAACATATAGAATCCCATCTGGGAAATATATATATGTAATGTGTGGAACTACAATCGATGCATATAAACACATCAATGTTTACAAATCTGCTAATAAACTTATTTGTGGTGGATGTTCAAATGCAGCTATATTATTTGATGTAATTGGACAAGCCGAAGGAGCATTTTACGTTTATGATAACGTTAATCAAATAAAAAATAATACAACTCACCAAGGATATGTTGTTAAAAGAAATGACCACGAATTCGGCGCACAATATGTCGGATATGATAATTGTCATGGTGTTGTCGATACATATTTTACTGCGACATTTAATGATGCTACTAAAAGTCAAGATATCCCCGTTACATATGTTAATTATTACGCAAATTCACTTCCAGAAAAACATGAACCATATATGGAATTAAAAGAAAGCAAACATCGCCAACATAATCGTTTTTGGGTTACACATGCTAATAATCAAGGATGTAGTGAAGCCATAGGAAGCGATATGACAAAGTATTATACAATCAACGAAAAAGGCGAAGAAATTGTCATTGATAAAGAGCATCTTGATGGTCGTGGTGAACTTGCAAACGTCGGTAACTGGATGATGGATTATATGGATTATTTTACATTTGTAAACCAAGGTGATAAAGATAGAGAAATTATTATAAATATGAAAAATACTGGCTCACTATGTGTGTTAGTAAAAAACATAAATGGAAAAGTAATAAAATCAACTCCAATGTTTACTATAATGCATTCATCAGCAGATGGTGAAGAGTATTCTATTAAAAAAGATTTTAATTATAAAGTTACAATAAAGGCTCATTCCATCAAACAATTTATCGTTGAGTATAATCTACTTGCCAACTCATGTGGTTATGTAAAACATACAGTAACCTTAAAATAAAATATCTTTTATTATAGCTAAAGAAAATCGTGGATACATATTCCACTATTTTCTTTTTTTTGCATAGATTTAATGACCAATAAAAAAAACTCGACTTACAAAAGTCGAGTCAATAAAATACATATATTAACTATTTTTTAACACTATAATTATGATTATCTAAAGAGATATATGAACTAAAAAACTCTTTAATAGCACTAGCCATATATTCATTATCAAGTGTTCCACTACTTTCGCATGATGAATGCATTGCAAGTTGAGCAAGTCCAATATCAACACTTAAAATTGATACATGAGTAGCAGAAATGTTCCCAAGAGTTCCGCCACCTCTAATACCACTTTTGTTTGTATAAAATTGATAAGGAACATTAGCATTTTTACATATTTTTTGAAAGATGGAACTACTGATACTATCGCTAGTATATGATTGCGCTGCATTAAATTTAATAACGATACCTTCATTAATTTTTACATTATTTTGCATATCGTATAATTCGCTATGATTAGGATGTATTGCATGAGCATTATCAGCAGATATCATCATAGATGTTGCTAAAGCGTTTATATGTTGATTTTCATTTTTATTTAATCCATAAGATATTTTCTTTAAAGTGTCTTCTAAAAATGTAGAATTAGCTCCTTGACGAGTTGTCGACCCTACTTCTTCATTATCAAAACAACAATATACAGATACATTATGAGTGTTATTACTACGAATAAAACCCATTAATGTCGTGTATGCACATTGAAGATCATCAAGTTTAAAACTCGCGATAAATTCATCATTATTACCCCAAAAATATCCATCTTGATGAGGATATAAATAAAGATCATAGTTAATGATTTTATCACTATCAACTTCAATTTTTTTAGCGATAATTTCTTTTAAAGAAATATTTTCAATTCCAATTGTTGGAAACATATCATTAGCTAATGAATATGTAGCATTCTCATTTGCCTGACGATTAAAATGAATGGGAACAGATGGTAAAGAAAGTAAATTTTTATCAAAATCTATAAGTTTTGATACTAGTTTATCATCCTCTTCAACAATTACTCTTCCAGCAAGTGATAATGGTTTATCAAACCAAGTAGAACATAGCATTCCACCATAAGCTTCAACATTTATTTTATGATAACCATTTACATATATATCACTATTTGGTTTAACTTTAAATGAAGGGCAATCACTATGACTTGCAACAACATTAAAACTATAATTATCTAATACTTCTCCAACATTAAATGCAATAATTGATGATTCATTGCGAGTAACATAATATTTTCCACCTCTAATTATTTTAAAATCTTCATTTTCATATAATTCGATAAAACCTTCGCGATTTAATATTTTTTTTATTGAGGCTACACAATGAAAAGACGATGGAGAATTCTTTATAAACGACAATAAATTCTTACTTATAGCATTTACCATTTTTATTCACCCATAAGAAGACTTTCAAGTTTTTCAACCAATTCATCCATACGATGAACAACTGCCATAAAGGTATCTTTACAAGTTAAGTCAATCCCTGCTTCCATAGTTTGATCAATTGGATATTTACTACCACCCGATTTTAATAAATTAGTGTATTTTTCAAAAGCATTTTCTTTGTTATTTTTAATGTTTTCATATAAAGCAAAACTTGCTGCAAATGATGTAGCATATTGATATACATAAAATGGAGTGTGGAATAAATGAGGAATATATGCCCATACATATTGTTTAACTTTTTCTTTACTAATATCTAAACCATAGTATTGCTTGTATAGTTTTATCATGATGTTTGATAAAATTGTATGATCAATAACTTGATTATTTTCTACAAGGCGAGACACTTCTAGTTCGTAATGAGCAAATAATGTTTGACGATAAAAAGTCGACATAATTTCATCGATTTGCTTTTGTAGTAGCATTATTTTTTCATCTTTACTTAAAGTTGAAGAACTCATCAAATAATCAAGTAAATTATGTTCATTAAATGTGGAAGCAATTTCAGCTACAAAGATTGTATATCCTTGAAGATTTTTACTTTGTGCTTCTTGGGCATATAATGAATGCATTGAATGTCCAGCTTCATGAGCTAAAGTAAACACATCATCTAATGTATCAGTATAATTTAATAAAATAAATGGATGTAAGTCTGGTTGACTTGAGGAATATGCTCCAGTTCTTTTACCCTCAGTTTCATAAACATCTACAAAACCATCACGTAAAGCTTCATGAGCCTTATCTTGAAAGTCTTGTGGAAAAGATGATATAGAAGCATAAAACAATTCTTTTGCTTCATCAAAACTATACTTTTTATTAGAATGAGCAAGTTGAATAAAACGATCATATGTATGATATGATTTTAAATTCAAATATTTTTTTCTTAATTTTATATATTTTTTTAAAGATTTATTTTGTGTTGAAGCAACTTCTACTAAAGTTTCATATACGCTTGTTGGAATATTGTTTCTAAATAAATACGATTGCAAAATAGAGGAAAAATTACGTGCATTTACATTTGCTTTATCTAGTTTATACGACATTTGATATATCTCAGCAAATGTTGTTTTATTTTTCTCATAGTATGAAAAGATAGCTTCAAAAATCTTCTTGCGATCTTTTGCATTTTTAGCATCTGCAATTAAAGAAGTCCAATTGCCTTGAGTAACTAATACCTTTTTTCCATCTGATAACTTAACACTTTGATAATTTCTATCAGAAGTTGCTAAATCATCATATAAATCACTACTTGTATTATTAATAGTTGAATAATAAGATAAAAGTTGTTCTTTAGAAGCATCTAAAACATGTTCAACACTATGGAATAACTTTTCCATTTCAAAACGATGTTGACTAATTTCTTTGTGATTATCAATAAAGGACATAACTTTTTCCTTACCTAAAGACAATATTTCTGGTGATTGGAAAGAAGCTAATTGATTAATTTTATTAAAGATAATATATACTTTTTGTAAATTGCTTGCAGCAACAACATCTTTTTTATTTAAATCGCTTTTTAAATGGGCATATTGGAAAACTTTGCATAGCTTATCATCAAGTTCATCTGAAAAAAGTAATGCTTCTACAAAGATATCTTCTTCGTGCAACCTTCCTTTAAAAGTCTCAATTTTATTAGATAGTTTTTCTATTTCATTTAAATCAGTTAAAAACTGTTCATCATTAGCATAAAAATATGATAAATCCCATTTCATAAATAATCCCTCCATAAATATAGTTTCATTATACACTTTTTTAATACTTATTTAAATCACTTTTTATAATTGATTGCGATAATTATATTTATCTAATACTTGAATTTTCCTACTTATTGTAACCTCTGTATAAATTTGTGTCGTTGCAATACTTGAATGTCCTAATAATTCTTGAACACTTCTGATATCTGCACCATTATTCAATAAATTTGTAGCAAAAGTATGACGAAGAAAATGTGGTGTCGACTCCTTATTTATATTAGCTAATTGCTTATATTTTCGATAAATATTATCTATACCATGAATTGTTAACTGATGAAAATAACGATTTAAAAACAAGAATGAATTATCGCTTTTAATATTCTTTCGTAAAGAAAGATAATTTGCTAAATTAATCCAAGTTTTATCACTTGATATATAAATTAAACGTTGTTTTCTTCCCTTTCCATGAATTAATATAACCCTGCTTTTATTATCGATGTCATTCAATGTAATTTTACTTGCTTCTCCAATTCTAATACCTGTTGAAATAAGCAAATCAATTAAAGCTAAATCACGATAGCTTTCAAATTCAACAAAATCACTCTTGTTACTAATATTTTCATTTAAAACAATTAGCATTCTTTTTACTTCATCGATCGATAACGTTTTAGGAAGTCTTTTTGAATGCTTCAATTTTACTTTAATTTTATCAAAGGGATTTTTGATTCCTTTTAATTCACGTAAAAAATTAAAATACATTTTTAATGTAATAATTTTTCTTGTAATTGTTGATTCTTTCAATTTTCTAACATTTTGCAATTCGTCTAAATAACCAACAATAATATCTTTTAATAATTTTCTTTTTTTATAACTATAATAGCAAAAAAAATTATTTAAATCAGATTTATAAGCAAGTATACTCTTATTTGTTAGATTTTTTGTTAATAGCATTGTATTTAAAAACGTTTTTTGATATTTCCTTATATCCATATTTTTTCTCCTTGTTAATTTTTATTGATTATAACATAGAATAACAATCATATGCCTAAATAAAACAATGGAAAGAACATAGTATATAAAGGTGATTAGCATGGAAAGACTATTATCTATAAATCCTATCTTATTAGCTTTATTTGCTACAATATTTACCTATTTTATGAATTTATTAGGTGCTTGTACTGTATTAATTTTTAAAAAAATATCCAAAAGAATGCTTGATTTCTTTTTATCATTTGGCGCTGGAATTATGATATCTGCAAGTTTCTTTTCATTATTAAATCCGGCAATAGCAAAAGCTGAAGAACTTGAAATGACAAGTTTTATAATCGTATCAATTGGCTTTTTATTTGGGGGATTGCTTATTTGTCTTGCCGATATATTATTAAATAAAATCTTAATTCATAGAAAAAAAGATAATAGATTTAAAAGAGTAGTATTGATGTTTTCCGCTATCACTTTTCATAACATTCCAGAGGGAATGGCAATAGGAGTAGCTTTTGCTTCATTGATTTCTTGTAAAGACATGACAATATTAATTTCCTCAATAATGTTATCTTTTGGAATAGGAATACAAAATTTTCCTGAAGGAGTTGCTACGACACTACCATTACAAAGAGAAGGAATATCTAAAGGTAAAGCATTACTTATTGGACAAGCAAGTGGACTTGTAGAACCATTTGCTGGTGTTTTAGGCTGTATCTTTGCTTATTATATTAATTCTATATTACCATTTTTATTAAGTTTTTCAGCAGGCGCAATGATAGCTACTTGTGTAAGTGAACTTATTCCTGAATCTAGTAAAACTCATAAAACAGCTTCAACGCTTTGGTTTACATTAGGATTTATTATAATGATGATATTAGATATAGCTTTAGGATAAAATTAATTTATCAAATCACTTTTTACATTTTTTAAAAAAATCTCCAAACTTTACTAGTATGGAGATTTATTAATTATTTCATTACATTATTAATAAATATAATTAAACTAATATAAATGCTAGATAATAAGGAATTGTAAGAATATTATTAGCGTAACCAATGTTTGTTTTAGCTAATTTAACTGCCCTATTAACTTTATAGTGCTCATAATGTTCCAACAAGTACTTTAACGATTTTGCATTGCCGTTGGTTGCTTTTACTTCAACCAAAGTGATTTCTCCATTTATCTTTGTAACAAAATCAATCTCTAAACCACTTGATTTACTGTAGTAATACAACTTTTTATCATTTTTTGTAAAAGCTTCTGCAATAATATTTTCATAAATTGCGCCTTTATATATTCCTAAGTCCCCCGCTAATATATTAGCACTAGTATCATCATCTAGCATAGAAATAAACAATCCAGTGTCTTGCATGTAAAGCTTAAATTGATTATCAACTTTATTTTCATCAAATGGAGATTCAATTAAAGATAAGTTATAGCATTTTGATATGATGCCAGCATCTTTTAACCACTCAATAGCCTTTTCATATTCACTAGCTCTTCCTTTAACTTTTATTTTTGAATATTGAAATTTTTTATTTTCTTTAGATAATTGGCTAGGTATTGATTCGAAAACTTCTAAAATTTTATTTAATTCAATGCTATCAACATATTCTATTTCTTCATCATTTAGATGCTTTCCAAAATCATCTTTATATTCTTCTATAATATCTCTTTGAGTATCTCTAACTAAATTAATATCAGATGTTTTTAAAAATAAATCAACTACCTCTGGCATTCCCCCAACACAAATGTATTCATTAAAATAATCAAAAAACTTTGTGTTTATTGAATCATCTATTTTTTCTATGTTTGTATAACATTTTTTAAGATATTCTATAATATCTTTGCTAATTCCTTTTGCCCATAAATATTCTTCAAAATCCATAGGCTTCATATATAATGTTCTTTCAAAACCAGTAGGAACACCTTTACCTTTTTTCTTGTTATACCCTTTTATACCAAGTAATGAACCAGTTGCAATAATATCAAATCTTCCATCTTCCATAAAAGGTTTAAGAGAAGAACGTGCATTACTACACTCTTGAATTTCATCAAATATCAAAACTGTTTTGTAAGGAACTATTTTTATATTTGGAATATTTGCAGTTATTCCTCTAATTAAAACATCAACAATCAAGTCATTATTAAATACGCTCTTAATAGATTCATTTTGCATAAAATTAATATAAACAACATTTTCATAATTTTTTCTTGCAAACTCTTTTACAATAGTTGTTTTACCAATTTGACGTGCTCCTTTTATTACCAAAGCTTTCTTTTTAATATTTTGGTTTTCTTTCCAAGAAATCATTTCTTTATAGATTTTTCTTTCAAACATAATTATCACCATTTATATTTTACACTTTTTATACCGAGTTTTCAATATCATATTACACTTTTTACACCGAGTTTTCAACATGATTTCTCGTTTTTTATACCGAGTTTTATGGTTTTGTACTTGTCAAGAAAAGTAGCCACAAAAAATAATTTTTATTTATTTTCCAATTTCGTTTAATAAAGATCTTTTATTGCCTAAATAAGTAATTAGTTGTTCAGTTAAATATCTTTTATTTTCCATATGTCAAATCCTCTAGTGTTGTCCTGGAAAACTGATTTATGGCATTTAAACGACCATCTATTAATTAAATTTATGAGCAAAATAACAAAGTAAAATTGTGTAAATATTAACAATATTCGTTGTTTTTAAACAAATACTTTGGTAAAAAGGATATATATGTCTTGGATTAAGCCATCTATTTTATAAATAGATGGATTTTTGTCTCTAATAATGTCAAAAAAAGTAGGAAATTATTTCCTACTTAATGATAAATATTATATATAAATAATTAATACATTATAAATGCGCCAACATTTTTAGGTGTATTTTCATCATAATGTAACCATCCAGCTTCTAATGCTTTATCAAGGATGTATCCTCTTTCAATTGATGGTGCTTTTTCTAATAGCGCATATATTTCATTGACTAATGGTTTTATATAGCTATTGGCATTACAAATTATATTAAATGGAACTTCTTTAAAAACTACCATATTTAAAACGTAGTTTCCATTTTCTTCTTTGATATGGCCATATTTCAACAAATTATCGATATTTTCTTTTCCACACTCACTAATCTTTCCATCACATATTTTACCTAATGTCTTTGCGTGTTCAAAACTTAAATAATCAGGTGTATTATTTGCTAAGCAATATTTAAAAAATTTATATTGTTGAACATTGAAAGGCAATTTTTCACCATTGTTAATCGTAGAACTACCGTGTAGGCCTACAAAATCTGGTTTTTCAAATTCTACGGGATATTCATATCCAACGACTTCCCATTGCCCGCCATCTGGCCTTTTTGGGTTTTCAGAATTCACTGGGAAACAAGTATAATATAAATCATCAAATACTCTCATTAGTAATGTCCATTTAGCATTCTCATATCCGACATAATCAGTAATAACATTGTCATTATCTTTAAATAATAGATCAATTAATTCACATATTTTTACTGTTAATGGTTCTTTAACTTTTTCACATGCTAAATGCATATTTAATTGGTCTTCTTTACTTACAATATCAAAATTGGTTTCATATTTATCATTGACTTTTTTAAGTAATTCTTCATTTACTAAGAATTCTAATTCTTCTTGTTGATTAGCAAAAAAAATGATAAAGATATTGGCAAATTAATTGATAAAAAATAAAGAACAGAGTCTATATAGACACCTGTTCGATAGCTTTTTGAATAATATTAATTGTTATAATAGAAGAATTTAATTTGTCAGCTA
>JALEMY010000022.1 GCA_022767485.1 Erysipelotrichaceae bacterium | reverse complement strand
TCCATTTGCTGTGAACCATGCATAAGTTGAACCTACTGTTGTAAGACCTGCTAGTCCTAATGCCATAGCACTAGCTAATAATTTTTTGTTTGTTTTCATAGTTTTGTTTTCCTTTCAATTTAAAATTTTTGTAAATCTTTTTTGTTTGCTTCTATGCTGCAAGATAGAAGTCCAAACTTAGTTTTAATGCACCTCGAAGCAATTCATCTGAAGATTGGTAATCCCATCCATCAAGCCACATTACAATAGTATATTTCTTTACCTGATTTGGCTTGAAATCTTCTATTTTGTTTTTAAATATTATTTCATCGTTGACAAATGGAACTGTTTTGCCTAAAGATGTAACACCGTCTTGGCCTATTATTTCTTCAGGCTCACCTATATGACCTTCATCTTCTCTTGCTTTGGCATATATTGTTTCTTTGTCTTTATTTCCATCTTCGATGACCATCACTCTTAAAATTGAATCAAGTCGTCGAGTTGCAACATCTATTGAGAATTCCTCGTAATAATCAACAGCTTCTTTTCCACTATTTTTGAGCAGGAATGAATATGCGAAGTACATTTCATTATTAGTTTCGTTTCGATAAGCGTTTTTAGCACCGAGTCCTTCATCAATTTCATCAGGAATGTCGGCATATTCTGCATCTGTCGCTTGCTTTAATGGATCAGCTAATAGTCTTGTTGTTGGTTCACTAAAGTCTTCATTCACACTAAGTGATAAACCTTTTTTTTGACCTGAACTATTCATTGAAATAACGAAACTTCCAACATGCTGTCCATAATAAGATAAAGCTACGACTAGCAAAATTAATGTTCCTGTGATTGCTATAATTGCTGAAGCACGTTTACGCCATTTTAATCTTAAAGCGTATGAACCTATTGCAACTTTTATAGTAACCACCTCCTACATCCTAATGCTAATAAGCAAAAAGATTCCACAATGATTTCAATTGTAGAATCTTAAATTTTGTTATTGATGAGCGCAAATACAAAACTATTCTCCTACAAATGAAACAGTAGCTGGCTAAAATCAGTGATGATTTCCCTATAGTTTTGCGTCACTACATTGCTGTAGTTTTGCCCTTTTTATCTTCATGCAAGAATAGTATATATTTTTCAATTTTTCTTGTCAAATATTTTTTTGTATTTTTTGTCAATTTCTGCTACATTTTGTCAATTTATGACTTTTATTTTCCAGATACAGCAAGAGATGAAACAACGACTGAAGGGGATGAAATACCACTTAGAGTTACAAAAGTATCACTACCAACAGCACTAACATCTTTAAATAACGTAAATAAATTACCAGCAATAGTAATCAAATTAAGTGGTGTAGTTATTTTTCCATCTTCAATTCTATATCCGCTTGCTTGTAAAGAAAAATCACCAGTCATCGCATTCATACCAGAATGTAATCCTTCGACATTATCGATAAAAACACCATTTTTTATTTTTTTGCATAGCTCTTCTTTACATATTTTAGATGGTTTTACTTCAACAAATGAAGTATCTACACCAATAAGTGAACCACCATAGCCATTCCCTGTCGAATTTACACCAGCTTCTTTGGCAGCTGAAATATTATATAAAAATGTTTTTAAAACACCTTTTTCAATAATATTTTTTTTGCTAGTTGTTACACCTTCATCATCAAAACATCTAATAAAGAAAGGATAGTCTTTATTAAAAGGATTTTCCACTATAGTAAGTTTATTTGAAGCTATTTGTTGATTTAATTTATCTTTTAATAATGATTTTCCTTTATTAACTTCTTCACCAGAAACAGATCTTAATAAAAATGATACTAATGATGCAAAGACTGTTGGTGATAATAAAGCTTTATAATTTTTTGAAGCACAAGGTGTACCATTTAATGACAAAATGGCTTCATCACAAGCTTTTTTAACAAGAACTTCTTGATCAAAGCAATTTAAATCTTGACTAAATTGATAATATCCACCTGTTTTTGTATCATTTTCATCTTTAGCTACAACTGATAAATAAACTAGTGCATAATTTGTTTTTCTTGAAAGTTTTAATCCTTTAGAATTATGTATTTTTGTCGATGAAAATACCTCTTTATATTCAACACCTTCCACTTCACTAATTCTTTTATCATAGGCAAAAGCTTTACTTTCAATATCTAAACATAACTTGATTTTGTCAGCATTACTTACTTTACTTAAAGTATCTGCATGTGTCTTTATGCGTTTATAATTATCAGAGCCTTTAAATATTTCTTGAGCTTTATCTTCATCGATGAGTGTACCATGAACAGCCATTTCATCAAACACATTTTTAATATCTGAAATGTTTTCAGTTGAAGCAGAAACCATTTTTCCATCTTTAATAGCACGAATATAAATAGTTTCATTTTCTGCTAC
>JALEMY010000169.1 GCA_022767485.1 Erysipelotrichaceae bacterium | reverse complement strand
TTGAATACATCCCAATAAGAGTCAGTTTCATTCTCCAAATCCATAAAGAGATGTATCAGTTCATGGATGTCAATTATGGCGGCAAATTCAAAGATACGCCTAATGAGATTGATGAAGTTCATAAAGACGGCACCAAAGAAGTGATATTCAAGCCATTGGAACCATTTGAGACCCCTTACGCCGTCGAAAGCTTATGCGAAGAGTACAACAAAGCAATTGGTGAATACGGTATTGACCCGTTGTTGGTTATTCCTATATTCATTCATGACTTTTTATGTATCCACCCATTCAATGATGGCAACGGCAGAATGTCTAGATTACTTACGACTCTCTTGCTCTACAAATCTGGATTTGTGGTCGGTAAATACATCTCTTTAGAGAAAAAGATTCAAATCACAAAGCAAGATTATTACGAGACCTTAAGTGAAAGCTCAAAAGGATGGCATGAAGAAAATAATGATGATACTGCCTTTGTTAAATACCTTCTTGGTACAGTCTTAGCAGCCTATCGCGACTTCGAAGATAGGGTCAATATCGTATCCAAGAAAATGTCCGCTAAGGATATGGTGGAAAATGCTGTCAATCAGAAAATCGGGAAATTCACAAAGAGTGACATCGTGGAACTTTGCCCCGAGATTGGATCAAGTTCAGTAGAATCGTCTTTGAAGAAACTTTGCGAAGAAGGACTGATTGAAAAACGTGGTGGTGGGCGTTCCGCTTACTACATTAGATTAAAATAATCTCCCATTATTTCCTAAAATTGGGAGATTAACAAACAATTTGGGAGAATAGCCAAACGATGAGTTTGGCTTTTTAAATCCATAAAGGAGGATTTTAGCAAATGGGACTATTAGATATATTCAAGCGAAAGAAAAAAATAGTGGTAGGATCTTATTAGTGAATGCTATAGTTCATAAAGATTTTTTTAAAATAAATTCTTTATACTCATGATTATTTATGGTTACCATCAACAAGACGTTTTTTACTAAGAAGAAACAAAATTGATAGGATGATGAATGATTACTTTAGAATTAGTTACTCTTAATGATAGTAATATTTATTTTATTATAACTAGATTATTGTTGAATTAATTATTATTTCCTTCAATAAATAAAAAAAAATATTTTTTACCAACAAAATGGCTTTCTTATTTGTTATATATATTGAAAGGTAAATTTATAATGTTTACTTTATGGAGGAAAAAAAGATGAAAAAGAAATTTTTAAAAGCTGGTTTATGTTTTAATTTATTAACATCAATGGCACTAATATCATGTAATAAGGTAGAAGATAACAAAAGTGCGTTATCATCTATAAATGATGTT
>JALEMY010000126.1 GCA_022767485.1 Erysipelotrichaceae bacterium | reverse complement strand
AAGTTAATAAAAGCGTTTTTTTAACAAAAGTAATTTTGGTAAAAAAAAACGCTTTTTTTACGTTTTAGGAGGAGTAAAATGAAATATATTTTTGTTACTGGTGGTGTTGTTTCAGGTCTTGGTAAAGGTATTGTCGCTGCATCTTTGGGTAGACTTTTAAGAGCAAGAGGATTAAAAATTGCATCGCAAAAGTTTGATCCATATATGAATATTGATCCAGGGACGATGAATCCTATGCAGCATGGTGAGGTATATGTTACTGAAGATGGTGCGGAAACAGATTTAGATTTAGGTCATTATGAAAGATTTATTAACCAAAATTTAAATAAGTATTCAAATTTAACGAGCGGAAAAGTTTATTGGCGTGTTTTAAATAAAGAAAGAAATGGGGATTATGATGGACAAACAGTACAAATCATACCTCATGTGACAAATGAAATAAAAAGATTTATTCGTAAAAACGCGGAATATACAAAAGCTGATATTGTAATAACAGAAATTGGTGGAACAATTGGCGACATTGAAAGTCAACCATTTTTAGAAGCTATTCGACAGTTTGCGTTAGAAGTTGGGCGTAAAAATTGCTTATTTATTCATGTGTGCTTAGTACCTTTTATTTCTGGGTCTGATGAATATAAATCAAAGCCTACACAGCATTCAGTAAAGGAACTTCAAGCAAGTGGTATTCATCCAGATATAATAATCACTCGTTCTGAAAGTGATTGTGGTGAAAACATTAGAAAAAAAATTGCTTCTTTTTGCAATGTTGATGAAGATTGTGTAATTCAAAATTCCACAGCGCCAAGTTTATATGAAGTGCCTTTGTTATTACATAAAAATGGACTTGATAGAGTTGTTTGTAAAAAATTTAATATAAAAGGAAGATGTGATTTGTCATCTTGGAAAGCAATGGTTAAAAACATTCATTCAAGAAAAGGAAAAGTTGTCGTTGGATTAGTTGGAAAATATGTATCTTTACATGATTCATACTTATCAATAGTAGAAGCATTAAATCATGCTTCATATGCTAATCATGTATTTGTAGAAATCAAATGGATTGATAGTGAAAAGATTAATAAAGAAAATGTTAATGAAACATTAAAAGATGTTGATTCTATCATCGTTCCTGGAGGCTTTGGATATCGTGGAATTGAAGGGATGATTCTTGCTTGTAAATATGCAAGAGTTAACAAAGTTCCATATTTTGGCATTTGCCTTGGAATGCAAATTGCTGTGATAGAATATGCAAGAAATGTGGCAAATATTAAAGATGCTACTAGCGGAGAGTTCGATAGAAAAGGAAGCAATGTTATCGATATTATGGAAGATAAGATTGGTAAGCAAATAGGTGGCACAATGAGACTTGGAGCTTATCCTTGCATGATTGCTAATAATACTATTATGGAAGAGGCTTATCAAAAATCTTTAATTAGTGAAAGACATCGTCATCGCTATGAATTTAATAATTTATATCGTGACACATTAATTAATAGTGGTTTAGTAATATCTGGAACATCACCAGATGGAAAAATAGTTGAAACGATCGAAGTTAAAGATCATCCTTTTTTCATTGGAGTTCAGTTTCATCCAGAATTTAAAAGTAGACCTAATCATGTTCACCCATTGTTTAATATGTTTATAAAAAAATCAATGAAAGGGTAAGTTTATGAAAAATAACATTTTAAATATCTTTGAAAAAGATGTGTTTACAGAAAAAAAGATGAAAAAAAGTTTGCCTTATAAAACTTATAAAAAATATCGTGAATTGATTGAAAATAGAAAGCCATTGACGTTAGATGTAGCAAATGAAGTTGCAAAGGCTATGCAAAAATGGGCCATGAGTAAAGGGGCTACTCATTTTACTCATTGGTTTCAACCAATGAATGGAATAACAGCTGAGAAACATGATTGCTTTTTAGATAAGAACTTAAATGATGAACCAATTAGTATTTTTACGGGTAAATCATTAATAAAAGGTGAACCTGATGCCTCATCTTTTCCAAGCGGTGGTATGAGAACGACATTTGAAGCTAGAGGATATACTATTTGGGACCCTACATCTTTAGTTTTTATTCTTAATAAAACATTATATATTCCAACAGCCTTTTGCTCTTATAGTGGAGTAGCACTTGATAAAAAAACACCACTTTTAAAAAGTATTGATGTTTTAAATACTCACGCTAAAAGAATAGTCAAACTATTTGGTGAAAGTAATGAAGTTTTTACAACTGTAGGTACAGAACAAGAATATTTTTTAATCGATAAAAGTGTCTATGAACAAAGAGAAGATTTGATCAATTGTGG
>JALEMY010000097.1 GCA_022767485.1 Erysipelotrichaceae bacterium | reverse complement strand
ATAGTATTTGAATTAATATATATGAGATAATACCAACTCCGATACCGCTTGAAATTGAATATCCTAAAATCATAACAATGAATGTTAAAAATGCAACTATTGCCATAGATGGATTTGTCCAATCAATTTTTGCAATCGTAGACATCATTAATACACCAACCCAAATCAATACTGCTGCTGTTGCACAATTTGGAATTAATTGTGCTATTGGTGATAAAAACATTGCAATAAAGAAGCATACGGCTGTTGTAAAAGCACAAAAACCAGTTTTTCCACCAGAAACAACTCCTGATGAAGATTCAACAAATGTTGTAACTGTTGAAGTACCAGCAATAGCGCCACTACATGTTGCAATAGCATCAGATAACATCATTTGATTCATTCTTATTGGAGTGGCATTTTCATCTAATAAATTACCTTTTGAACATGCTCCATATAATGTTCCAATTGTGTCAAACATATCTATCATACAAAGTGATAATACGCTAGTAGAAAGAAGGAATATTAATGATCCAACACTATTTCCTTCAACGCTTAAATAATGATCAAAATTAAAGCCATTTGTAAATACTTGAGCAAAAGATTCTTTTCCCCAAGCACTAAAAGCACTAAATGGATTATCAAGTTTGATTGAAAAATAACTTTGGCATATAGTATCATTAAAAGCTGTGCCAATTCCTGCTAAAACATAATATAAAACAGCAGAAGAAACCATACCAATTAAAATAGAACCTTTGATATTTTTCTTCGATAAAATTGCAATAATTATTACTCCAATGAATGCAACTAATGATGGAATAACTCCACCATAAGAAACACCATCTTCAAAAATATTAAATGATCTAAGTGTAACTAATGTAGATGGATCATCAACGATAATTCCTGCTTTTTGTAAACCAATAAAGGAAATAAATAAGCCAATACCAACAGGAATTGCATGTTTTACAACATCTGGAATTGATTCAAAAACAATTTTTCTAAGTCCAGTAACTGTTAAAATAATAAAGACTATACCACCAACAAGGGTGATCATCATAGCATTAGCATAAGTTAATCCTGTTTTATCTGATAAAAGTGTAAATACGACAAATGCATTAACTCCCATTCCAGAAGCTTGTGCAAGGGGCATTTTTGCTAAAAATGCCATCAACAATGTTCCAACAATTGCTCCTATTGCTGTAGCAATATATGCTGCACCATAAGAAATTTGTGAGGAAAACATATCTGCATTGACCATCAAAATGTAAACCATTGCCATAAAGGTAGTAATACCAGCGATGATTTCAATTTTAAAAGATGATCCCATCTTGGTAATGTTAAAAAAATTATCGACCTTTTTTAACATTTTTTTAAACGAACTTTTTACATCTTTACTGCCACCATCATTTGAAGTTTTTACTTCATTTACAACTGTCACTTTTTTGTCTTCGTTACTCATTTTTTTTCTCCTTTTTATTATTCTGACAAAATAAAGCTGTAAAACAAATTAGGCATAAAAAATAAAAAAAGCGGGTGTAATGCCTTCGCCTAAAGTAATGCTTAAAAAAAACATTTTTAGTTTAACATAAATAGTATATCTTTTTAATAGGCAAATTTATAAAAACAACATTTGTTAATAAAATCAAAAAAAATAACATAAAAGATAATTATTAAAAGTTTTTATTTTAATGTATATTTATATTATGATAATATAGAAAATGAAAGGGATGTGAATATGAAATTAGTTGGGAATATATTATGGTTTGTCTTTACAGGGTTTGTAGGAGGTTTAGTATATTTTATTTTAGGACTTTTATGGTGTATAACGATAATTGGTATTCCATTTGGTAAACAATGTTTTAAATTAGCTTCCTTAATGTTTTGGCCATTTGGTAAAAAAATCAAATGCGACTTTTCTTCTCATCCAATCGCTAATATTATCTGGGTTGTTTTTGGAGGACTTGAAGTTGCTGTTGGTTATTTGATTTTAGGACTTTTATGGTGTATAACAATAATTGGTATTCCATTTGGTAAGCAATGTTTTAAATTAGCATATTTATCATTTATTCCATTTGGAGCCAAAATATCATAATAAAAAAATGGTAATTTAATGTGATGATTAATCACTTAAACTAAACCATTTTTTTTTATTTATCGATAAAATAATAGATAATAGCTACTAATATATAGTTTATCAATGTAATCAAAATCGAATATTGCTTTAATATATCATGAAGTAAATAACTAATAGCTACACCGATAACAAAAGATATAATTACTAGCAAATATTTTAAAGAATTAATCAAATAACTTTTATCTTTTTTGCAAAAATATAAGCCTAAGTTTTCAGAAGTGTTTTTTAAATTAGCCGTACACATTGTTGTTGTTAAAGACATTTGGTCAAATTTTGAAAAAACTAGTAATTGTATACTTGAGGCAATTGAAAGAAGGGAAGTAGATAAAAAATTGTTTTTACCTAAAGCGATAAATGATGAGGCGATAATGAAAATAATTTCAATAAGTAAACATATCATTTCAAATAATTTAATTTTATCTTTAAAGCAATTTTTAATAAGTACAATCACCACAGAAGAAAAGCAAAAGAAAACAATAGGTAGTAAATATGTTTTTAAGGAAGTGAAATTTTTAGATAGTAAATTTATTGTTAGAAATATTAAATTACCTGTTTGCATTGTAGCAAAAGAGCCACCACGTAAAAGATAAGTATAGCCATCAATATAGCCACCAGATATTGCAAGTAGTGATACAATAATTAAAATTAATATTTTTCTTTTTTTAATATTTATCATATTTTCTCCTATATAAATAAAATAAACCACTTTGATATTACAAACTGGTTTTTTAATTTTTAAATGGTGCCCCATAACAGAATCGGACTGTTCTTTGATAATTACGAGTTACCTGTTTTACCACTAAACTAAAGGGGCGCAAACAATACTTATAAAAAGTATTATCTTTCTTTTTCTACAAATTGCTTGATTTTAAGAAATGTTTCATCACTTATGTCGTGTTCTATTTTACAAGCATCTTCAAGAGCGGTTTTTTCACTTACTCCCATCATAATGAAAATTGATGATAATATTTTATGCTTTTCATATATTTCATTTGCGATATCAAATCCTTTTTTCGTTAAAGAAATATGACCATAATCATTAACGGTAATTAAGTCAGAAGCCTTAAGTTTTTTTAAAGCTATGCTGACACTTGGCTTTGAAAAGTTCATATCGTTTGCAATATCGATTGCTCTAACATTGCCTTTTTTTTCAGAAAGCATCAATATACGTTCAAGATAGTCCTCTTTTGATTTATACTCACTCATCTTTGCTCACCACTTTCTATATAATTTTAACACAATAAAAAAAATATATAAATAAAAATATTATATTGACAAAGGAAAAAGAACTCATATAATATATATGACGAATTAGTCAGTACTAACTAAGTACTTTTTTCAAAAGAAAAAATATATAATGTGAAAGAGAGCGATATTATGCAAAAAAGTTTAGATAACTTTAAAGTTGGTGATAAAGGTGTAGTAACAATGGTCAATGGTGAAGGAAAACTTCGTAGAAGACTATTTGATATGGGAATTACTCCAGGAGCGCAAATTATATTAAAAAAGAAAGCTCCTTTAGGTGATCCTATCGAAATCACATTAAGAGGTTACGAGTTGACTTTAAGAAAAAGTGAGGCTTGCCTTGTATTACTTGAAATAAAAAGATAGAAAGGATATCTTCTATGAAAAACTTTGTATTAGCTGGAAATCCCAATTGTGGTAAAACAACTCTTTTTAATTCGTTAACAGGATCTACTGCTTATGTTGGTAATTGGCCTGGAGTTACTGTGGATAAAAAAGAAGGAATATATAAAAAATTTGATGAGCCAATCAATATCATGGATTTACCAGGTATTTATTCATTATCCCCATACACACCAGAAGAAGTAGTTGCTCGTAATTATATAATAAATGAAAATGTCGATTGTATTATAAATATTGTCGATGTCACTAATCTTGAAAGAAATTTATATTTGACTACGCAACTTATGGAAATTGATGTTCCTATAGTAATAGCATTAAATATGATGGATGTATTTCGTAAAAATGGTAGTGATATAAATATAGATAAACTTAGTCAAAGAATCGGATTACCAATCGTTGAAATCAGTGCATTAAAAGAAGAAAATATCGATGAATTGATGAAAGTTGCTATTGAAGAAAGTAAACACGATCGAAAAGGAGTTACAATTTTTCAAGGAACAAATCTTCGTCATCTTGTTAAAGATTGCACAACTGCTTTTAAAGGAATAGGTGTTGCAAATCCTTTATTTCATGCTATTAAATTAATTGAACTTGATGAACTTGAAACGAAAGATCATCCACAACTTGTAGGAATTGTCAAAGCGTTTAAAGAAACATATTCAGATGAGACTTTTGGTAATGACTTAGAAGCGGTTGTTGCAGATTCAAGATATAAATACATAACTGAAAACTTATCAGTTCTTAAACAAAGTGGTAATAGTATTGTTAATAAAGATAATAAATCTGATAGAATCGATAATGTATTAACAAACAAATGGGCAGGAATTCCAATTTTTCTATTAATAATGTTTTTAATATTCCACTTAACTTTTTCCACAAACTTTTTATTTTTAGGTGGCTTATTTAAAAATGTTAAACCAAGTTTTGAAGGTAGTGCTTTTGAAGGCTTATTATGGACTAGTGATGGAATAAATTCTATAGGAGTAATATTTACTAATCTTGTTACCTCTATTACAAATTTGCTTAGTGATTTAGTAAGTGAGGCCTTTTCATCTTCTCCATCTTGGGTAAGTGGGTTAGTTGTAAATGGTATACTTGGTGGTGTTTTCTCTGTCTTATCGTTTTTACCACAAATATTATGTTTGTTTTTATTGTTTTCAATTCTTGAAGATTCAGGGTATATGTCACGAATCGCTTTCATATTAGATAAAATATTTAGAAAATTTGGCTTATCTGGTAGAGCTTTTATGCCGATGATTATGGGATTTGGCTGTTCTGTTCCAGCGATGATCAATACGAGAACTTTAGCAGATGAAAAAGAAAGAACGGTTACTATTCGTGTTATTCCATTTTTTAGTTGTGGAGCAAAACTTCCAATACTTACTGCAATTGCTGGAGGAATAATGAGCATAACTAATATAAAAAATGCCGATATAATCACGTATTCAATGTATATTATTGGTGTCATAACAGCAATAGTTAGTGTGTTATTAATGAGAAATACAACAATGAAAGGTGATATTCCACCATTTATTATGGAGTTACCATCTTATCATATTCCTCAATTTAAATCGCTTATGATTCATTTATGGGATAAAGCAAAGCATTTTATTAAAAAAGCATTTAGCGTAATATTAGCTTCAACAATCATCGTTTGGGTATTGACACATTTTTCTTTCGATTATCAGTTTTTATCAGATCAAAATATGGATCAATCAATTCTAGCAAGCATTGGAAAGTTGTTACAGCCTTTATTTACTCCATTAGGATTTGGCTCACAATTATCATCTTATGGTTGGGTGTTTGTTGTCGCTGCTATTACAGGATTGATAGCTAAGGAAAATGTCGTTGCAACATTTGGTTCTCTTGCTGCATGTATTGCAGGAACAATGATTGATGTTGAAGCAACAGGTGGTGATGTTATTGCTGTAAAAGCGATGATTTCCGCTACAAATATTTCAGTTGGAGGATTGCTAGCTTTCATAGTTTTTAATATGACTACAATACCATGTATTGCATCTGTTGCTACCGCAAAAGCTGAAACATTAAAAGGTAAATTTAAATGGACTTTACTATTTTGGTTGATAACATCATATATCGTTTCTTCGATGGTTTATTTGATTTATGAATTTCACTTTACAATTTTAATTTTTGAAGCGATTATAGCTTTAATAGTAATTGCAATCATTATTCATAATAAAAAAGAAAAGGAAAAAATAAAATGAAACCGATTGAAATAATCGTAATAATATCTTGTGTTTTGATAGTTGGTGGAGTATTTTTTAACTATGTTTATCGTAAAATAAAACACAAACCAACAGGAGAATGCGCTTATTGTAAAAGTCATAGTAACGGGATAAAACTAGTAGAGGATTATCACAATAAATATCACAAATCTATAAAGAAATAAGAACCTGGTTTGGTTGACACATAAAGCAATATGAAGTATAATTTGTTAGTGAAAAGAGGAATAATCGATGAATAATTCAATCTATATTTCTGGTAATGATTTGCAATACAAGACAATAAATAAATATAACAAAACTATCACGTTATATAAGACTATTTTAATCATTTCTATTGCTTTATTTTTACTAGGGCTTATTTGTGCCTTAGGTTTATATCTTGGTGAAAGAAACGAATTAGTAAATATGGTTACAACAATCATAGATGAACAAGGACAAGAAGTTACTATTTTCGTTCATGCTGGAAAAAGTTTTGAAGAACTTAATGAATTGATTTTTAAACAAATTAATATGTTGTTCTTTATATTTTCTATCGTAATTGGAGTTTTAAGTTATGCTTCATCTATCGTATTTACAATTTTGCTTTCTTTAAAAATTTCTCAAACTGATGAAATGACAAAAAAAATTATTGATTAAAGCATTTGAAAAAATGCTTTTTTTTTAGAAAAGATAGCAAACAATTGAATAATATAGTTGAGGGTATAATATGATATCGTTTAAAAATGTCAGCTATATTATTAAAAATAAATATATTTTAAATAACATTACATTTCATATAAAAGATCAAGAAAAAGTGTTGATTATGGGTAATTCAGGCTGTGGAAAATCAACACTTTTAAACTTGATTATGAAAAATATAAGTCCTAGTAGTGGTAATATTTATTTTGATAAAAAAGATATAAACAAATTATCGTATATTGAAGAATTATCATATCGAAAAAATAAAATTATATATTTAACCCAAAAAGATGACTTATTTGATGATTTGACAGTAATGGAAAATCTATGTTTGTTTTATTTAAAAAACGATTGTATAAATGTTTTAAAAAAAGCTCATTTATTAAATTTAAAAAGTCGTTATATCTATAGTTTATCAGGAGGAGAAAGACAAAAAGTCGCTATTATTAAGGCGTGTTTATCATCATGTGATGTTTTACTTTGTGATGAAATAACTAGTGCACTTGATGTTATTAGTGCAAATAAAATCATAGATTTCATCTTTGAAATGTTTAGTGATTCAACAATTATTTTTGTATCTCATGATAAAAGTATTTTTAAAGATAAAATCAATCATTTCATATACTTAGAAAATGGAAAAATTAAAAGTGAATTAATAAGTGAAAATAACAATATTTTAGTAAATAATAAAAGGAAGAGAAAAAGCAAAAATAATTTCTCACTTTTTCTTTTTGAAGGAATAAAGAAAATTACAATTCCTAGTTTTTTGATATTTATTTCTTTAATTATATGTTTTTTTATCACGTTTTCTTTTCAAGATATCTTTTCTTTCATAGCAAAAAAATCATATGAAAATTATTATGACTATCAATTGCTTCTTGTTAAGGATTATAAAGATTTTTATGTTGATAATCAAAATACATTTTATACTTTAAATGATTTCTTTTTAAGTAGTAAAACTATAATAAATGGCAAAGGAAGAAATCAAATAGTGTTTTCACCTTTTTATAATGAAGATGAAAATAAAAGACTTGTATGCAATCAAAAAATATTAAATCTATTAAATATAGATACGATAAATAGCATTGAAATATATAATAACGACTTTTATTATAAAGATGATAGTGTAGAAAAAGTTGTTGAAAATGGAATGTTTGTAAAAGCTTGTATTTATTATAATATTAATTATTTTTCTCATGTTATAAAGCAAAAAGACAACCAAATATGTATTGTTAATCATGATTTTACGAAATATGATGAACGGTTTACAAATAATCCATTGTTTATGGAAAAAAAAGAAGATAAGCCTTATCTTGAAAGCAATGCTTATCTTGATTATTTAACTTATCAAATGGTTTTTGATTCAATAAAAATGATTGTTAGTTACTATTTTATCATTGTCTTAATAATAGCGATTATTACTTCTTATTTAATAACGTTATTTCATTTAACAAAAGATATGAAAAAAATAGCGATATTTATATCTTTAGGCTACAATGACTTTTATATAGTTTTTTCTTATATATTGCCATATTTTATCTTTATAATCCCGCTACTTTGTATTTCTATATTTATTATAGATTTATTAGCATATAGTTTTTTAAGTTTTTTTATTCAAATGATAATGGTCACAATTACTTATCAATCATTTAAAAAGAAAAAACTAAATGATTTATTAAAGGAAGAAACACTTTTATGAAAAATGGCAAACTTATCGTATATAATGTTTCAAAAAAATATCATAGGGTTGTTTTATCACATTTTTCTTATGTGTTTGAAAAAAATAAAATATTTGGAATTACAGGACCTTCAGGTTGTGGTAAATCGACATTGTTATCCATATTATCTTTAAACATTAAGAAATTTTATGGGGAAGTATATTATAATAATGTTTCGATAAAAAAACAAAAAAACTATCCTTTTTTAAATGTTAGTTATGTTAATCAAAGCAATTTATTAATCGATCATTTAACTGCGTATGAAAATGTTATTTTACCTTTAAAAGTATTAAATGTTAATACATCATCCATACATAGTAGAGTTATCACTTTATTTAAAAGATTTAAGGTTGATAAAGTTATAAATGAAAAGGTAAAAAATCTCTCTGGAGGGGAAAAGCAAAGAATAGTTTTAATTAGATCTTTTATTAAAGATAGCGATATATTGCTTTTAGATGAACCAACAAGTGCCCTTGATGAAAAAATGACTGATGAACTTTTTAATTATTTAAACGAAATAAAAGAAAAAAAGATTATAATAATGGTCACACATAATATTGCTTTAGCTAATAAATGCGATGAGTTAATAACATTTCCCTCACCAAAAGAAAAAAAAGAAAACATTACGATTTCCTCGCATTATAAAAAAGAAAAAATCAAATTTAAAAAATCATATTATTTATATAAAAAAGTCTTTATTGGTAAAAAAATCTTAAACAATATATCAACTTCGATTTTATCCTTAGGACTTGTAGGAATTTGCTTAAATTCTATACTCTCATCTTTCATTCAAAAAGTATCAAAACAGTCATTAGAAACCTTTAATATAGAAAATAGCATTACTGTTAAAGATAATCATGATGACATTGATGTCGATATTAAAAAGATAATAAAAACAAATTTTAATGCGATATATTATGAGGGAATAAATGCTAAGCAAAAAAAATTTTTAAAAGAAGAAAAATTTATTGAAAAAGTATATTTTAATAATTCATTAGTTAATGATATCAACTTTATTTATGATAATTATTTAAGCACTTTTCCTAATTATTTAACTTTAGCAATACCTGAAAAATATCTAAATAGTTATGTGGCAAAAAACAAATTATATTATTATTGTAACAATAAAGAATTCATAATTAATATCGATGATGTAATATTATCAAATGATGATAATTTCTATATTTTTTGCAATGATTTTTCCTATCTTTTTACGCTATATAAGGCAATTGGTTTAGAGTATGAGGCTTTACAATATATTTATAGTGAAGATAGTAAACAAATTTATGAATATTTACTTTTTGATGATAAGTTTAATTATTATTCGTTTTATCATGATGAAAGTAGTAATGTAATAATGATTGTTAAAGAAAATATGCCTAGAATCAATTTAAAACAAATAGACGAATTCGTTTTAAAATACAATTATGATTATTATATTATTTGCGATAATATCCATACATATATCGATTATAATTCAGGATTTTCTTATTTGCTATTTAGCGATTATAGTGCTATTCAAGTAGTTATTGATAATTCACTTGCTAAAAATAATATTAATATATCAAGAAAATATTATAGTTTAGTAAATGATTTAGATGACACATTTTATTATGAAGATAAAAACTTTAAAATAAATGAAATTATCGATGAAGATAATTATTCTATTATTTATATGAGTAGTGAAACATTCAACTCTTTATCTTCTAATTTATATTATTGTGCTTTGATTCATTTTTCTAGTAAATATGATAGTTATTATGACGAATCTTTTTTAATCAACACTTCTTTGTTTCAACTTGATTCATTTTTAGTGTTTGATTACATTTGTAATTTTTTATTTGTTTTTTCAATCATTTTAATAATTGATGCGATCATTGCTTCTATTTATATTTTTACGATGAATTTCATAATGAAAAAGAAAGATATAAAAGTTTTAATGGTTCTTGGAATTTATCCTTCATATATTGTAAAAATACTTCTTTATGACCCTTTTATAAACATTATGACTAGTATTTTATCAAGTTTCATCATAACTTTTTTATCAAAGTATTTTATAGAATTTTTCTATATTTATATCAAACATCAACAACTAACTCTTTCCATAAACTATATAGCGTTATTTTTTTCAATATTAAGTCCATTGATTATTTTTTTACTTATAATCTTAATTAAATTATTTTCCTTTATTAAAACAAATTTTCTACATATTTAAGTAATTAATTACATCTTTATTTATAAAATAATGTATAATAAAAACGAGGTGATGTAAATGCTAGAAATTAAAGAAAAAGAATTGGGCTTAATTTCAAGATTAACTAATAAAACTTTCAAGTTTGACAAAAGATATGGGGAAGGTTATTTTTCCGCTTCATATTTTTTAAAAACTGAACAAATTATTAAAGAAAAGTATCCAAATACTATCGTTACTCTTCAATGGTTTACAAGAAAAGAATCACGTGTTTGTGGATTGGATGAAGCAATAGCTTTATTGCATACATTTGCTAGAAATCCTTTTGATTTAAAGATTGAAGCGTTAAATGATGGAGACTATGTAAAACCATTTGAACCTGTATTAAAAGTACATGGTCGCTATCAAGATTTTGGCTATCTTGAAGGAGCTATTGATGGTATTTTAGCTAGAAGAACATCCGTTTGTACAAATTGTGATGAAATCATGAAAGCAAAAAGTGAAAAGGCCAATGTAATGTTTTTTGGTGATCGTGACGATGATCCTAGAAATCATCCAGGTGATGGCTATGCTGCTTATGTTGCAGGTGTTAAGCTTGTATGCACTGATGCGATGGGTGAATGGACTGGCCAAAAAGGTATTGGAACAATGCCACATGCCTTAATCGTAATGCATGAAAACGATTTGATTTCTGCCTCTGTTGATTATCATAATACTTTTCCAAATGATAATTTAACGGTTTTAGTAGATACGAACAACGATGTTGTTTTAGATTCTTTATTAGTTGCTAGATATTTTAAAGAGAAGTTATTTGCTGTTCGTATTGATACATCAATTTCTCTAGTTGATAAATATTTTGAAAGACACCCTGAAGTTACAGGTGTTGAAAAACATGGAGTTAATGTAACTTTAGTAAAAGCACTTAGAAAAGCGCTTGATGATGAAGGTTTCAATCATGTTAAAATTGTTGTATCATCAGGTTTTGATCGTGAAAAAGTACAATTATTCACTAAGGAAAATGCTCCAGTTGATACTTATGGTATCGGGGGTAGTTTAATAAAATGTACTCGTTCCTTTACAGGTGATGTAGTTAACATTAATGGAAAAGCTATGGCTAAGGTTGGAAGAAAAGAAATGTTTTCATCACGTTTAGTCGATGTAAAATATGATAAATAGAGGACAATTTATGTATAAAATAGGCCAATCAACAGACATTCATCCTTTTAAAGAAAATCGTAAATTAATTTTAGGTGGCGTTGAAATCCCATATCACAAAGGACTTGATGGTCATTCTGATGCTGATGCTTTATTACACGCGATAGCAGAAGCGATTTTAGGGGCATTAGGAATGAAAGATTTAGGACATTTATTTGATGATAGCGATGAAAAGACGACGAATATATCCTCTTTAATCATTTTAAAAGAAGTATATAAAATAATGGTTGAAAAAGGATATGAAATCAATAATGTCGATTCTTTGATTATTATCGAAGAACCTAAAATGAAAAATTATCTTGATAAGATGGTTCATAATATTGCTTTTACATTAAATTGTGAAGAAAGTTGTATTAATGTTAAAGCAACATGTGCAGAAAAACTAGGATTTATCGGAGAAAAAAAAGGAGTTGCTGCGCAAGCTGTGGTATTATTAAAAAAGGTGAAAAATAATGAAAGCAACTAATTATATAAAAAAAGATATACAGGTATTAGATTTTGCTGATGTTGTAGTAATAGGTGGTGGGGTTGCTGGTAGTGTTGCTGCTATTAGCACCTTAAAAGAAGGAAAATCTTGCATCTTAATTGAAAAAAGCAATGCGCTTGGTGGAAGTGCAACTAATGGTTTAGTCATTCCCTTTATGAATTCATATGTTGCTAATCCATGTGGGTTAAACGTATCTTTAAACAAAGAATATTTAGATTATGATTCTAACACTTTTACAAATGGTCAACTTACGACTTCATTGTTTGCAAACCCTGTTACTTATTCTATGTTTTACGATTATAAAATTAAAGAGTTAGGCGGCAAGATTTTTTATGATGCAACTTTTATCGATGCTATATTAGAAAAAAATAAAATTGTTTATGTTTTAGTGTTTATTCATAATAAAATGTATGCCATTAGAGGAAAATGTTTTGTAGATTGTAGTGGTGAAGGACTTTTAGCATCTTCAGCTGGTTGTATCTTAATGCATGGTGATGAAGAAAATAATAATATTCATCAATCGGTTTCCTTGCGTTATGAAATGGGTGGAGTCGATAAAGAAAAACTATGTCAATTTTTAATAAAACATGATTATAAAGGATTTGGCATTCCAAAAAATCACCAAGAGATAGAATTTGTAAAAGATCCATGCCTTGAACCATATATTGTAAAAGCGATTGAAAATAATGAAGTAACGGTTGATGATATGCGTTATATCCAAGCTTTTTTAGTTCCTGGTAAAGAAAACACATTTTCTTTTAATGGACCTCAACTTGGACAAAAATATAATTCCGATGATCCAAATGAATATGCAACTTGCATAAGCGAAGGACTTGCTTCTATTCATAGGTATTCAAATTTTTTAATCAAATATATTCCAGGATTTGAAAAAGCGTATATTACTCATATTGCAAGTCAGTTGGGAATTCGCGAATCTGTGCGTGTAAAAACCATTTATGTTTTACAAGATGAAGATTACATTAAAAGAGCTAGGTTTGTCGATGGAATTGCTAAAGCTGATTGGTATGTTGATGCTCATTCAGATAATAATTTAAAAGAAAATGAACTTCGTTATGAAAAAGGTGAATATTATGAAGTACCATATCGAAGTTTAATTACTTCAAATTGTGACAATTTAATAATTGGTGGTCGAATTATTGGTGCCTCATTTAAAGTTGAAGCATCAGTTAGAATCCAAATAACTTTAAGAGATATTAGTGAGGTTATTGGTAAAGCGTGTGCATATTCAATAAATAATTCTATCGACTTAAATAAAATTGATGGCAAGATATTTAAGGTTAATTGGTAAAAGAAAAGCATAGAGCAACTAGTTCTATGCTCTTTTTATTAATCATGTTTTATAGCATCATATTTTTCACAGCCACAATAGTTTTGGGCATAAATATGATATTTTTCTTTCAATTGTAAACTTAAATCAATACCTTTATTCTTTTTGAAATTTGAGTAAAAATATTTAGTCTTATGATTTTTTTCTAAGATTTCACCAATTTGATTAATCATATTTGAATTTTTAAGTCTTCCTAAAGTTAAGGTCGTTGTAACGTAATCATAAGAGTGTTCATCAGCATAATTATATGAAACTAATAGCCTGTTAAATATGCAATCAAAACACTTATTTTGATGAACTTTCTTTTCATTATATTTTTCAAAATCTTCAGGTATTTCTTCAACAAAATTAATTTTAACATTGTATTCTTTTTGAAAAATATCTATTAGTCTTAATGTTTCGCTTTTTCTTTTTTCATATTCTTCTTTTAAATAAATATTAGGATTATAAAAAAATACGGTGATTAAAAAATAGTCTTTAACTTGCATAAAAGAACTTGAAAAGCATAAAGCGCAACACGTATGTAAAAGAAGTGTCGGCTTTTTATTTTCTTTTTTTAAATCTTCACATAGAGAAATTTGCTTTGCGTAATAATCTATCATAAAATAATCATTGCATCTCCAAATGAGAAAAAGCGATATTGATTTTCAATAGCATGTTGATAAGCTTTAAAAATAAACTCTTTTGTAGCAAAAGCACTTACAAGCATAATAAGCGTTGATTTAGGAAGATGAAAATTTGTGATAAGTCCATCTATTGATTCTACTTTAATTCCAGGATAAATAAATATGTTAGTATTTCCAGAATCTTCTTTAAAACAGCCATATTTTTTATAAACACTTTCAAGAGTTCTAAGTGAGGTTGTGCCAACACAAATGATTCTTCGATGTTCTTTTTTAGCAAGATTTAATCTTTTTGCAACTTCATCACTCATCATATAAAATTCTTCATGCATTTTGTGCTCGTAGACATTATTTTCTTCTACAGGTCTAAATGTTCCAAGCCCTACATGAAGTGTAACATCTAGCAATTCAACGCCCTTATTTTTAAGCTTTTTTAATAATTCATCAGTGAAATGTAATCCGGCGGTAGGAGCGGCAGAACTTCCATCAATTTTTGCATAAACAGTTTGATAACGACTTTGATCTTTTAATTTTTCTTTAATATATGGAGGTAGTGGCATAGTTCCAAGCTTATCAAGTATTTCGTTAAAAATGCCATTATAAATAAATTTTACGTGAACTAAGCCCTCAGTAAATTTTTTTTCGATAACTCCTTTTAGTAGATTTTCATCAAAGATTAATTTTGTTCCTTCGTTTACTTTCTTTGCTCCTTTTATTAAACATTCCCACACATCGCCTTCAAGTTGCTTTAAAAGAAGTAATTCAATGTGGGCATGTGTTTCTTCTTTATAACCATAAATTCTTGCAGGAATAACTTTTGAATTGTTTCTTACCAAGACATCACCTGGTTTTAAAATATCGATAATATCGTAAAATTTTTTATCTTCATAAGTTTTATTTTCACGATTTAACACTAATAGTTTCGATTCATCTCTTTTAAGAAGTGGTGTTTGGGCAATTAAGTTTTGTGGTAAATAATAGTCAAAATCACTTAATAAGAGTTGTTGGTTTTCCTTGTCCATATTGTTCCATAAACTCCTTTTCATATTCTTCAAAGCGATCTTCTTGAATGGCTTTGCGCATATTGCTT
>JALEMY010000175.1 GCA_022767485.1 Erysipelotrichaceae bacterium | reverse complement strand
TTAATTTGTATTATCTCTTCTTTATTTGCTTTTTCCATAATTAGTTTGATAAAAGCTTTATTATTCATAGGCATTGAAAAATAATATCCTTGCGCATAATCACAGCCCATGTTTTTCAATGTTGACATATGCAAATAATTCTCTACACCTTCAGCTACAACAGAAATATTTAACTTGTGGGCTAATGAAACGATAAAAGAAATAATATTAGCACCAACTTCTTTTTCTATTTCATCTTGAATAAATTTTCTATCTAGTTTTATAACATCGACATCTAGTTTTGAAAGCATATTTAAAGAGGAATACCCACTACCAAAATCATCCATTTCAATAACAAAATTCATTTCTCTTAATTTTTTAATTACACCGATGATTTTATTAGTATTTTCAATATATGCACTTTCAGTAATTTCTAAATGAACATATTTTGCTTCTACATCATATTTTTTCAATAAAGACGAGAAAAATTCTACAAGATCAATTTTGAAAAAATCAACTCGTGAGATATTTATAGATATTGGTACTAGTGGAATATTGTTTTTCTTTTCATTTTCAAGAAAGATAAACACTTGTTCCCAAATATATGTATCTAAAAAAGTAATAAAGCCATTTTTTTCAAATAGTGTTACGAAATCGTTTGGAGGAATTAATCCATATTGTGGATGATTCCATCTAACTAAAGCTTCCGCACCAATTATTTTATTTGTTTTTAAATCGATTTTGCTTTGTAAATAAAATATGAATTGATGGTTTTTTAAGGCTTCTTCCATATTTTCTATAATAGTCATTTCTTTTAGCAATTTTTCTCTTGCTCTATCATCATATTCATTAATAAAAACATCGTATTTTCCTTTAATGTTATCGCATGCGATCTTAGCTCTATCACACATAGTTTTAATATCGATATTTCTATCTATTATTGTATAAACTCCAAATTTTAAAACAAAGTTTTGAAAGTGTTGACCATCGATACATTGTTTAAGTTTTTCGATAACTTCATCTTTGTTTTTTAAAGGAAATAACATAACAAAACGATCTGTATTTAATCTAGAACAAAGTGCTTCTTTTGGTACTATATTTGTAATTTGCAAAGCTATTGACTTTAATAATTCATCTCCTGCTTTTTGTCCAAAAACATCATTGTAAAATTTAAAGTTTTCAATATTAGTACAAATAATAAAATATTCGTTTTCTTCATCATTATTTAATATTTCTCTTGCTTTTGAGTAAAAATATTCCTTTGTATAAAGTCCTGTCAAT
>JALEMY010000088.1 GCA_022767485.1 Erysipelotrichaceae bacterium | reverse complement strand
TTTATTTTTCGATAAACAGTTTTTTCATTATCAAGATATAAACTTCTCGATAATTGTTGAGTTATTGTTGAACCTCCTTGCGTTGTATTATTAACTAAATTATTATAAATTGCTCTTAATGTTCCTTTTAAAGAAATTCCTATATGAGAATAAAAGTTTTCATCTTCTGCAGCGATAAATGCAAGGATAAAATATTCATTAATATCTCCAATTTCAACGTAGCTTCCAACATTTTGATAGTGAGTTTTTAAAATTATATTATCGTTTCGATCATAGAAGGTTATTTCGTTACTTTTATCCATTTTTGGTGCCGGAAGTAAATAGCAAATAAAATAAAGCATACAAATGCATAGTGTTATTGATAACAAAAAAAATAATAATTTTTTTAATTTATTCATTAGATCACCATAAAAAGTATTAACAATTTAAAAATAATGTTTCAAAAAACTAAATAATTTGTTATAATAACAAATAGCGCGAAAGGAGTATGAACAATGGACATTCCAAGCAATATAAAAAGTGAAATTTCTCGCATTATCAAACAAATGGGTGTTTTAGATGATATTTCATTTGTTGTTGAAATACCAAAAGATAGTAGTAATGGTGATTATGCAAGTAATGTTGCTATGCAATTAACAAAAATTTTAAGGAAGAATCCTAGACTTATTGCTCAAGACATTGTCGATAATTTTAACAAGGAAATTTGCGGCATAGAAAAAATTGAAATAGCAGGGCCTGGCTTTATTAACTTTTTCGTTTCTTCATCTTCTTTCTCATCTCTTATTAGTAAAGTTATTGAAAAACAAGACGAGTATGGCAAGCAAAACTATGGTCAAGGTAAAAAATATGATGTTGAATTCGTAAGTGCAAATCCTACAGGAGATTTACATTTAGGTCATGCTTGGCAAGCAGCACTTGGTGATAGCATTTGTAATCTTTTAGAAAATGTTGGTTACGATGTTACTCGCGAATATTATGTAAATGATGCTGGAGTGCAAATATTAAAATTATCACAATCAATTTATGCAAGATATCAACAAGAATTAGGTCTTGATGTTGCTTTTCCAGAAGATGGTTATCATGGAGCAGATATAATTGCCTTTGCTAAACAATTAAAGGAAAAATATCAAGATTCATTACTTGACCAACCACTTTCTTATTTTAGAAAAATAGGTATTGAACATGAACTTGAAAAAATAGTGAATGATCTATCTTATTTTAGAGTAAAATTCGATGTGTTTTCTCATGAAGTTATGCTTTATGAGAAAGGCTGGGTTGATGAAATTATACCCGAACTTGAAAAAAAAGGTTATATATATTATCAAGACAATGCAACATGGTTTAAAACGACAATGTTTGGCGATGATAAAGATAGGGTGGTAAAAAAATCAGATGGTACATATACATATTTTTTACCAGATATTGCTTACCACCGCTATAAACTTCAAAGAGGTTTTGATTATTTAGTAAACATTTTAGGAGCTGACCATCATGGTTATATCCATCGTATGGAAGCTGCCGTATGCGCTTTAGGATATCAAAAAGATCAAATTCAATATGTGATTCATCAAATGGTTCGTTTAATCAAAGATGGGGAAGAATTAAAGTTATCAAAAAGAACAGGTAAAGCATATACATTAAGAGATTTATGTGATGAAATTGGTGTAAATGCTGCTCGTTATCAATTCGCTAGTAAAAATCCAGGTTCACATATGGAAATAGATATTGATTTAGCAGTAAAGCAATCTAATGAAAATCCTGTTTATTATGTTCAATATGCTCACGCTCGTTGCTGTTCAATAATTAAAGCATATGAAAAACTATCCATCAGCGATGATACATCAGGAACAATGTTAACAAATAGTAAAGAAATTGCTTTGTTAAAACATATCGGTGAGTTTGAGCATGTTCTTCTTGATGCAGCATTAAGTAAAGCTCCATATAAGTTAACAAATTACTTATATACTCTTGCGTCATTATTCCATACATTCTATAATGAATGTAAAGTTATTGACCAAGAAAACTTACCTTTAACTGCACAAAGGGTAGTATTGGCTAAAATGACTAGAATTGTTATTAAAAATGGTTTAAAATTAATAGGTGTTCAAGCCTTAAATGAAATGTAAGGAGAAAAAATATATGGCAAAAGAAAATGTTATTAAGGAAAGAGAATCAAAAACTGATATCGCTTATCGTTTAATGTTAAAAAAGAAAAAAGAAAGAAATTTCTACGATTTATGGGAAGAAGTAAAAGCTGAACTTGCAAAGGTCTTAGAACCAGAAGAAATAGTTAATGTTGATGATGATATTTCTTTTTTCTATACAAATCTTACACTAGATGGTCGTTTTGTAAATGTCGGCGAAAATAAATGGGATTTAAGAGAAAGAGTTACTTTCGATAAAGTCCATATCGATATGAATGACTTTTATGCTGATGATGAAGATGAAGGTAATCAAAATAAAGACAGTGAAAGCGATGAAGAAGGAAACGAAAAAAGTGATTATTCATCAGATTACATCACTGATGATTTTGAAGACTCATTTGATGATTCTACAGGATCTGATGCTGATATTGAACAATATCGTGAACATAAATCTTACGATGATGAGGACGAAGACTTATAATTTTCAATTTTAAAAATGGAATATTGATTATTTCATTTTTTTGTTAACTTAAATATTTAATATAAAGGAGAAAGAAAATGTCAAGTGAATATATTGAAGCAATAATATTTCTTTTAGCAGGACTTGGAATGTTATTAATAGGTTTTAAAATGTTATCTGATAATATCGAAAAAATAGCAACAAATAGAATCAAGAAACTATTTAACAATCACTCTAGTAAGGGAATCATCGGTGTTGGCATTGGCGCTTTAGCTACGGCACTTATACAATCTTCTTCGGCTACAACTGTTATGGTAGTAGGATTTGTTAATGCGGGAATATTAAATTTATTTCAAGCTACAGCAATGATTATGGGTGCTAATATTGGTACTACAATTACTGCTCAAATAGTTGCTCTTGGTTCATTTGATTTTTCAACATATGCTATGCTTCTTGCAATTATTGGTATTGTAATGTCTATGATAGCTAAAAAAGATAAAATTAAAACATTAGGTCTTGCATTAAGTGGTTTAGGATTAGTTTTCATCGCTTTATGGTTAATGCAAGATGCGATGGCTGTTTTTAGACAAAGCGAAGCAATAACTAGTTTTTTAATAAAGTGTAATAATCCAATTTTACTTTTATTGTTTGGTATAGCTTTTACCGCTTTAATTCAATCATCATCTGCAGTCACAACAATTTTAATTTCTATGGTTTCTGCAAATATGTATATTGGTAACACACCAAATGGTATTTTATTTGTTATTTTAGGCTCTAATATTGGAACTACAATCACTGCCCTTCTTTCATCCTTTGGAGCATCAACAAATGCTAAAAGAGCATCTTTTATTCACTTCTTATTTAACTTTTCAGGAGCTTTTATTTTCTTTATTATATTGTTAATATGGAAAGATTTTATGTCTGTGACATTTGCTAAATGGTTTACTACAAAGTCGACTCAAATTGCAATGTTCCATACCTTCTTTAATGTCATTTGTACATTATTATTCCTACCATTAATTAATGTTTTTGTTAAGGTTTCATGTCTTTGTGTAAAGGATAATAAAAAAGTTGTTAAATTATCCTTTATCGATAATCATTTTTCTCATACACCAAGTGTTGCTTTAACACAAGCAAGTCAAGAAGTTATTCGTTTTGGTGAATTAACAATGGAAACATTAGATTTATCAATAGAAGGTTTTTTAAATAAAAGTTTAGCTAACGAAAAGAAAATACATGATAATTTATTAACGATTGATACATTAAATCAAGAATTGGTATCTTATTTGATTAAGGTAGCATCTTTAGATTTAAGTGATGATAACGTGACTTTAGTTTCTAAATTACACGATGTGATTAATGACTTGTATCGTGAAGCAGAAATTGCAGATAATATGGTTAAATATACAAAATCATCAATAGATAATGATTTGACATTTTCAAATACAGTATGTAATCAAATAAGTACTTTGCACGAAATGATAAATAAACAATTTAACAATGTTAAGCTTTTAATTGAAAATGAAGACTTTTCTATAATTAATCAAATTGATGAAACAGAAAACAATATTGATGATTTAAGAACGTTAATGGTGAAACAACATATTGAGCGCCTTGAAAAAAATGAATGCAATCCAGCAAGTTCAGGAGTATTTATTAATTTAGTTTCAAATCTAGAACGTGCAGGGGATCATTTAAATTATATCGCTCATTCTTTTGCTAAAGAAAACAATTAAGCAAAATATCGATTGGAGATGGCATTATGAATTATTATGAAATATTACTACCACTAGCACTTGTATTATTTCTATCAAAAATTTTTGGAAAGATTGCTAATAGATTTAATTTACCTTCTGTTATTGGTATGTTATTGGCAGGTTTACTTGTGGGTTTGATTCAATATATTCCAAGTCAAACAATATTGACAGATTCTGTTAAAGTAGGTTTTGGCTTTCTTGCTAAAATTGGTGTTATATTAATCTTATTTTCTGCAGGGTTAGAAACCGATTTAAAGAAGATAAAAAGCGTTGGCAAGAGTGCGCTAATAATTACATTAGGCGGAGTTTTGCTTCCTTTAGCTTTAGGTTTTTTAGTTGCGACATTATTTAATGGTGGTTTTAATAGCCTAAGTCAAGATAGAATTTTACAAAATTTATTTTATGGTACTATTTTAACAGCAACATCAGTAAGCGTTAGTGTAGCTACCTTAAAAGAAATGAATAAATTAGATAGTAAAGTTGGCACATCTATTATTACTGCGGCAATTATAGATGATTTATTAGGCATTATTATTTTATCATTCATCTTAGCTTTAAAAGGCTCTAGTGGAGTTGGTGAAGTAACGACAAGTCCATTAATAGTAATCTTAAAGACATTATTATATTTTGTAGCAGTATCAATTATCGCATTTTTAGCAAGCAAATTATTTGTGTGGTTGGATAAGAAATTTCCTCATCATAGACTAATACCAATATTTGGTTTATCATTATGTTTTATAGTTTCCTACATCAGTGAAAAATATTTTGGTGTTGCTGATATTACAGGAGCATATATAGTTGGTCTTATTTTATCTACTAATAATGAAAGCAAATATATTGATAGAAAGACAGATATTTTAAGCTATATGATTTTTGTACCTATCTTTTTTGGAAATATCGGAATATCTACAAAGTTTTCAGCCTTTAATTCAACGATATTGCTTTTTGGCATATGTTTTGTGCTAGCTGGAATTATTGGAAAAGTAGTAGGATGTGGTGGGATTGCTTTTGCTTTAAAATACAATTTAAAAGACTCATTAAAAATTGGTGTTGGTATGATGGCAAGAGCAGAAGTTGCATTAGTTACTACGCAAAAAGGTATCGAATATGGTTTGGTAGATGATAGTATCATGTCGTTTGTTATCATTTTGATTATTGTATCAAGTTTATTAACTCCACTTATTTTACAAAGGTTATATAAAAAAGAAATCTCAAATTGACTTTTATTAGGTTTGTTTAAAAGTAAAATTGAAAAAATTATGTAATAATTATATAATATAGATAATAAATATTTCAAAAATATTATGTATTTTTTAAGGAGAAATTGTATGCTTGAAAAACATTTTTTTATCAAAAGCGATTCAAAAACAAAAAGTGATAATATCATATTATATAATGATTATCGAATCAGCATCTTATTTAATGAACTTATAAGAATTGAAAAGAGCGAAAGTGGAAAATTTTTAGATGAACCAACTACGGCAATATTATTTAGAAATTTTGAAAAAGTACCATATAATACACAAATTTTACAAGATGGTATAATGATTAATCTTTCAAATATAAGTTATTTTATTGCTAACAATTTTATAGATAGTTATGTGTTATTAAATGAAAAGAAAGTAAAACTTGATAATGAAGGTAATTTAAAAGGAACTTTTGAAGGGTTAGATGGCTGCGATGGAGATATCAATGACCATTATGCAAACCCAGCTAAGCCATTGATACTACAAAATGGAGTTTGTTCTTTATCTGGCGTAGCATTCATTGATGATTCATCATCAAAAGTGATTAAAGAGGATGGCTTACTTTATAAGCGTGATAGTGAAGAAATTGATGTTTATGTTTTCGCATATGGCCATAATTTTCAAGATGCTGTAAAAGCTTTTTATAAAATATCTGGTAATGTTCCTTTAGTCCCTCGTTTTGCTTTAGGTAATTGGTGGAGTAGATATCATGATTACACGGATGTTGAATACGAATATTTAATGGATAGATTTTTAAAAAATAATATTCCTATAACTGTAGCAACAATCGATATGGACTGGCATCCTTCAACTAATTTAATTCAATATTATCATTTAGATACTTTAAATCGTTTGAAAATAGAATATGGCTTTAATAAAGATGAAGAAGAATGGAAGTGGGGATGGACTGGCTATTCATGGGATTTATCAAGATTTAAAAATCCTAAAAAGTTCTTGAAGAACATTCATCAAAAAAACATGAAAATATGCTTAAATTTACATCCTAATGATATAAAATGGTATGAAAAAGAATATCAAACATTGGCGAAAGATTTAAATATCAATGTCGATAAATTGCAACCGATTCCTTTAAATTTTCAAAGCGCTGATTTCATAAATGCTTATTTTAATGATTTACATAAAAATTTAGAACATGAAGGCGTTGATTTTTGGTGGATAGATGATGTCAATTATCTTTTTGAATTATCTCATTTTTATTTTTTAGATAATAGCAAAGAAAAGCAACCTTTAATTTTATGTCGATATGCAGGTATTGGTAGTCATCGGTATCCACTAGGATTTTCAGGTGATAGTGTTATATCTTGGAAATCATTAGAGTATTTACCATATTTTACAGCTACAGCCAGCAATATTGGTTATTCATGGTGGAGTCATGATATTGGTGCTTTTATGGCTGGAGTTAAAGATGATGAACTATATTTAAGATATGTTCAATTAGGTGTGTTTTTACCTATTTTAAGACTTCATTGTCAAAATAATATAATGCTTACAAAAGAACCATGGGCATATAAAAATGGTATTGGTGATATCGTGTGCAATCATTTAAGATTACGTCATAGATTGATTCCATATTTGTATTCAGCCTCTTATCGTAATAGCAATGATAATTTAGCACTTGTCGAGCCTTTATATTATTACTATCCTGAAGATAAAAATGTTTACAATTATAAAAATGAATATATGTTTAATGGAAATCTTTTAGTAGTTCCAATTACTAAGCATTCTAAAAATAAGTTATCTGAAATAGAAGTATATTTGCCAAAAGGAATGTGGACTGATATTTTTACGAATACAACATATGAAGGTGGCAAGAAAAGAAAAATGATTAGAACGTTAGATTCTATTCCAGTTTTTGCTTCAAAAGGTAGCATCGTTGCTTTATCGGATGATAAAATTTCAAACTCTATTGCTAATCCAAAGAACTTGCAAGTAGATGTATATAATGGTACTTCATCTTTTACTTTATATGAGGATAATGAAGGAAACAACAAGAGTTTTACTTATTTTGAAACACAAGAAGATGGCAATAAACAATATTTATCTATTATGTTTGATGATGGTGGCGCATTACCTAAACTTAGAAATTATCATATTTTCTTTAAAAACATAATAAAGGGTAAAGTATATTGTAATCATAAGGCTTTAATTATCAATCATGAAGATTGCATAGAAGTTGTTTTAAAAAATAGAAATAGCAGTGATATGATTGAAATTGAAATAATACAGGAAAAAGAAGATAGAATTGAAAAGATAAAACGTCATGCTAAAAACACGATAATTTACTTTGAAGGTAAAAACGATGATCGCGTCGCTTTATATAAATTATTAATGGATGTAAAAACAATTAATGAGTATATAAAAGTAGTGAATAATGCTAAAATATCGCGTCAATTAAAAATTGCTTTAAAAGAATGCATATAATTAAGTTCGTATGTTTTTTCACAAGGTATGAAAATAAATATTTTCATTAAATAAATTGTGTGATATAATTTAAACGTATGTGATTATGCATGGGTATAGGAGGAAATGTACAATGGAATATACAAATCAAGTAAAAAGTATGTGCAAAGTTACATGTGGTGCTCACCATGGATGTGCTCCAATTCCAGAAGAAGGAAAATGGGTTTATTCAAAAGAAATTAAAGACATCAATGGTTTCACTCATGGTATTGGTTGGTGTGCTCCTCAACAAGGTGCTTGTAAATTAACATTAAATATTAAAGATGGAATTATTCAAGAAGCTTTAGTTGAGACTATTGGTTGTTCAGGTATGACTCATTCAGCAGCAATGGCTGGCGAAGCTCTTGTTGGAAGAACAGTCCTTGAAGCTATTAACACTGACTTAGTATGTGATGCTATCAACACAGCAATGAGAGAATTGTTCTTACAAATTTGCTATGGTAGATCACAATCTGCTTTCTCAGAAGGTGGATTATCAATCGGTGCTGGTCTTGAGGATTTAGGAAAAGGTTTAAGAAGCCAAACTGGTACAATTTATTCAACACTTGAAAAAGGCCCAAGATATCTTGAATTAACAGAAGGTTATATTGAAAAAATTGCTTTAGATGCAAATAATGAAATTATTGGTTATCAATATTTAAGTTTAGGAAAATTTATGGATTTTTTAAAAACTGGTATGAGTGCAGATGAGGCATTAACAAAAGCAAGAGGTCAATATGGTAGATTTGCTGATGCAGCTAAAGTTATTGATCCTCGTAAAGAATAGGGAGGACATTAAATATGGCACTATTTGAAAGCTATGAAAGACGTATTAACCAAATTAACAAGTGTTTAAATGAAAATGGTATTGCTTCTATTGAAGAAGCTGAAAGCATTTGTAAAAGTTATGGATTAGATGTATATGGCCTAGTAAAGAGCATTCAAACAATTTGTTTTGAAAATGCTTGTTGGGCATATACTGTTGGAGCTGCTTTAGCTTTAAAAAATAAGGCTAAAAGCGCTGCAGAAGCTTCTAAATGGATTGGGGTAGGTCTTCAATCATTTTGTATTCCAGGTTCTGTTGCTGACGATCGTAAAGTTGGTCTTGGACATGGTAATTTAGGAGCTATGTTACTTTCAGAGGAAACAAAATGTTTTTGTTTCTTAGCAGGTCATGAATCATTTGCTGCTGCTGAAGGAGCAATCGGTATTGCTTTAAAAGCTAATCGTGTTCGTAAAGAACCTTTAAAAGTTATCTTAAATGGTCTTGGAAAAGATGCTGCTAAGATTATTTCAAGAATCAATGGATTTACTCATGTTGAAACTCAATTTGATTATTTTACAGGAGAATTAAAAGTTTTAAGTGAAACTGCATATTCTACTGGAGATAGAGCAAAAGTTAGATGTTATGGTGCTGACGATGTTCGTGAAGGCGTTGCTATTATGTGGAAGGAAAATGTTGATGTTTCTATTACTGGTAACTCAACTAACCCTACTCGTTTCCAACATCCAGTAGCTGGTACATATAAAAAAGAATGTGTTGAAAAAGGTAAGAAATATTTCTCAGTTGCATCAGGTGGTGGAACTGGACGTACTTTACACCCAGATAATATGGCAGCAGGACCTGCTTCATATGGTATGACTGATACAATGGGTAGAATGCATTCAGATGCTCAATTTGCTGGTTCTTCATCTGTTCCTGCTCATGTAGAAATGATGGGATTAATCGGTATGGGTAATAACCCTATGGTTGGTGCTACAGTTGCTACAGCTGTTGCTGTTGCTGAAGCTTTAGCAAAAAATAATTAATTAAGTCTTGTACTTATTTGTCCGTTATGTTACAATCCTATACGGACTTAACTTACTTAAGGTTCAAAAGTGACTTTAGGCGGAAGGAGAGAGATAACTTATGAAAAATAAAATTCATCCAAAGTATCAAAGAATTGTTGTTCGTTGTACATCATGTGGAAGTGAATTTGAAGTTGGCTCTGTAAAAGACAAATTTACAGTTGATACTTGTTCAAATTGCCACCCATTTTATACAGGAAAACAAAGATTTGCTCAAGCTGCAGGTGCAATTGATAAGTTCAATAAGAAATACGGACTTAAAAATTAATTTGCAATTAAATTCGGCTTTTTAAGAAAAAAATTATGAGCCTTTAAAATTTAACGTTAAGGCAAGAATAAATATTTGCGTTAAAAAAATGATAATTTAAATAAGGTTTCATATAGGAAGCACTACATGTAATGCTTCCTTTTTTTTGCATAAAAAAAGATATTTTATGACGAATATATCGCTAGTAAAATATCTTTTATATATTAACTAATAATTAATTCTATCTCAGAAATTTTTTTGTTAAGCTTTTCTAATTCTTCTTTTGAACCAGTAAAGTCTGTAACAATGTTTTGATATCTTTGTAAAATTTCTTTCCATTTTGCAATAAAAAATGTAGATTTATTTATAAGATTAATTGGACCATAAGTTATTTCTTGCTCATTAAGTGCTTGCTGTCCATGGGTAACTTTTATTATTTCATAAAACTTTTTGTGATCATAACTTATTTTCTCATCAATTATTTTAAAACCATTTGCTGATAAATATCTTCTTAAAATATCAACATTATTATTGGCTTGTAAAATATATGTATTATAATCGATGTTTCTATTTTTTAATATATCAATAATCAAATGTCCACCCATTCCAGAAATGATAACACAGTCGACTTTATTAACGTTGCTTAATCCATCGCATAAAATAAGTTTGATTTTATCTTCTAGGCCATATTTTTTTATATTTTGTTTAGCACTTTCAAGTGGCATAATAGCTACATCGCAAGCTAATGCAAAAGATGCAATATTATTTTTAATAAGATAAATCGGTAGATAACCATGATCTGTTCCTATATCTGCTAATGTTTCAACACGATCAACTAATGATGCAATATCTAATAAACGTTTAGTGATAAATGTTTTGTTTGTTTTTGCCATTTTATTAAGATTATTTATCGTTTCGATAATCTCCAAGTTTTTTAGAACGCGTTGGATGTCTTAATTTTCTTAAAGCTTTTTCTGCAATTTGTCTAATTCTTTCTCTAGTAACATCGAATTCCTCACCGATTTCTTCAAGCGTATGAGTACGATTGTCTTCTAATCCATAGCGAAGTTTTAACACTTTTGCTTCACGAGGAGTAAGTTCTTTCAAAATTTCTTGCAATTCGTTTTTTAATAATTCATTGCTTGCATATTCACTTGGTGTCATTACTTCTTTATCTTCGATAAAATCACCTAAATGAGAGTCATCTTCTTCGCCAATTGGCGTTTCAAGTGATACAGGTTCAAGATTGATTCTTTGAATTTGGCGAACTCTTTCAGGAGTAATATCTCCTTCCATTTTTTCCGATATTTCTTCTGCTGTTGGTTCTCTACCTAACTCTTGAGTTAATTGTCTTTGTATACGAGTCATCTTGTTTATTGTTTCAACCATATGAACAGGAATACGAATAGTACGTGCTTGATCAGCGATGGCTCTTGTAATTGCTTGCTTAATCCACCAGTGTGCGTATGTTGAAAATTTAAACCCTTTAGTATAATCGAATTTTTCAACAGCTTTAATCAAACCTATATTTCCTTCTTGAATTAAGTCAAGGAAAGATAATCCTCTACCTAAATAGTGTTTTGCAACGGAAACAACAAGTCTTAAGTTAGCAGAAATCAATTCGTTTTTAGCATCTTCATCGCCATCTTTAACTCTTTTTGCTAAGGCAAGTTCGACATCACGATCAACGATTAATTGAACTTTACCGATTTCCTTTAAATACATTTTAACAGTATCATTAGTTACTTTTGAATCTGTATCATCAGTGACTTTCATCAATTCTTCTAAATCTTCATCAGGAGTTGACAAAATGGCTTCTTCATCTGCTGATACAAAAATATCATCAAATAATAAATCATCATTTTTTAAATCTTCTTCACCAGTAAAATCTAAATCTTTCTCATCGACTGCAGATAGTATTTCATCAATTAAATCATGCATTTCTTCATCTGAAATGAAAATTTCATTGCATGTTTTCATGATTTCATCAGTGTCTACTTTTTTGCCGTTTTTCACTTGGGCAATGTAATAGTCTTTAATTTGATCTGCTGTTTCAAATACAATTTTCTCGTTTTCCATTTTTGTTTCTCCCTTTCTTAATTCTTATTTTTTTTCTTTTCTTTTTTTTCTTTAATCAATTGTTTAATAGCAATTGCTTCAAGTATGTAATTATTTATTTCCGCTTTATCAGAGGCATATTTTAATTCTTCTTGTATCTTTTCAAGCTTTGCTTCAAGAGGTGATATTTCACTCATCTCATAAATCAAATCCTTAAATGATTCTTTGCTATACGATGGATAGTCGTTTTTTGCTTGGTCGATATAAAATAAAGTGTTTTTCATATCATTATCTTCACCATATTCTGTAGAAACTTTAGTATATAAATCAGCAACTAAATAGTCGATATTAAAGTCATCTTTGTGTTCGTTATAATAATCTGAAATCATTAAAGCAATCTTGCGATATGACTCATTTTCTAAAAATACAAGATTTTCAACAAAAATTTCTATCGCTTCTTTTGAATCCATCATCTGTGATAATATTCTTATTTGTAAAGTTTGATACTTGGTTAGTTTTTGATATTTTTTTACTTCGTTGATGACATTTTCTTTCTTTGATGATTTAAAATTACTAACAAGAGAATTAATCAACGTTGTAGAAAAACCTAATTCTTGATGTATTTTTTCAATATAGTTATCAGCATCTACTATATCCATTTTAGCTATTCTTTCACACATTTTATTTAAAAACTTTTTCTTATCTTCATAATTATCTAATAAGTTTGTTTTTTTAGCTAAATAAAAGTCAAAATCAAATGAATTCATTTCGCTTGTTTTTAAATGTTCAACTAAAGCTTTATCACCATATTTTTTTAAAAATTCATCGACGTCTTTTACATCTTTATATGAAGGAATAACTTTAACATCAATTTGCAGTAATAGTAACTCGTTTGCTAATTTACTAGCATTGATATTACCAGGATTATCACCATCTAATACTAATACAATCTCAACACCTAAAAATTTTAACACTTTTAAATGTTCTTTAGTAAAAGCTGTGCCCATTAAGGCGATGGTATTATTAAAGCCTATTTTATTTAAAGCAATACAATCCATATATCCTTCACAAATATACATTTTCTTATTTTTTTTAATGCTCGGTAAAGCATTATAATAATTATATAAAGTATTACCTTTAACAAAAATTTCAGTTTCAGGTGAGTTGACATATTTTGCCATGTCTGATTTTTCAATAATTCTACCTGAAAATGCAACAATATTGCCGTTTAAATCCGATATTGGAAAGATCAATCTATTTGCAAAACGATCGATTAATTCCCCATTATTATCTAAAGCGATGCCACTACGATAAATGTCTTCTTTTAAATATCCCTTTGCTTGTAAAAATTTAATTACTCTATATTGGTCTGATGAAAAACCAATATTAAAATTATTAATAATGTCATTAGTAAGATTTCTATTTTGACAATATAGCAAAGCGCTTTGAGATGTAAATAAATTGTTTTTATAAAATAAAGTGGCATCTTTAATAATGTCATATAAAACTTGAATTTTTTTATTTACAACCTTTGTTGGTTTAGAATCGTTTAATTTAAATTCAATTCCCACCATATCAGCAACTTCCTTAACGGCATTCATATAAGGAATGTTTTTATATTTATGAATAAAAGAAAATACATTGCCTGCTTCATTGCAAACAAAGCACTTAAAAATTTGTTTATCTTTATTTATTGAAAGCGACGGATTTGTATCATTATGAAATGGACATATTGCAACGTAATTCTTTCCTTTTTTCGTCACGTTAATATGTCTTGAAATAATATCAACTATATCGGCATGATTTCTTATTTCATCAATTTTTGCGCTTAATTTATTATCCATCAAGTTCCTCTTAATTATAGTTTAATTTTTTCACGTAAGAACGATACTATATCGTCAATATTAATTCTTTCTTGTTTCATTGTATCTCTATCTCGAATTGTCACACAATGATCGTTAATTGTATCAAAATCGATAGTGATACAATATGGTGTACCAATGGCATCTTCTCTTCTATATCTTTTACCAATAGATGCTGTTTCATCATAATCTACATGAAATTCTTTAGCTAACATATCATATATTTCATTAGCTTGGCCTGATAAGTTTTTAGAAAGAGGTAATACAGCTGCCACATATGGAGCAATACTTGGATGTAAATGCATAACTACTCTTGTATCTTTTTCGTTTATTACTTCTTCATCGTAAGAATCGCAAAGTAAGGCAAGCATTAATCTTTCAACACCAACAGATGGTTCAATTACGTATGGAATATATCTTTCATTTGTTTCAGAATCTAAATATGTTAAGTTCTCATTTGAGAAAGATTGATGCTTACTTAAATCATAATCAGTTCTATTAGCAATTCCCCATAACTCTTCAAATTCATCAGAAAATGGGAAGTTATATAAAATATCAGAAGTTGCTTTGGCATAATGGGCTAGTTCAGTTGGAGCATATTCTACAAATTTTAAATTATCTTTTTTAATTCCTAAATCATATAGAAATTGAATACAATAATTTTTCCAAAAATCATACCACTGACTATCACTTCCTGGTTTGCAGAAAAACTCCATTTCCATTTGTTCAAATTCTCTAATTCTAAAAATGAAATTTCCAGGAGTGATTTCATTTCTAAATGCTTTACCTATTTGAGCAACACCAAATGGTATTTTTTTTCTAGTAGTTCTAGCAACATTTTTAAAATTAATGAAAATACCTTGGGCAGTTTCTGGTCTTAAATATGCCTGTGACTTTTGATCTTCTACTACACCAATAGATGTTTTAAACATCAATTGGAAATTACGAATTGTAGTATAATCTTTGTGGCCACATTTTGGACAAACTACATTTTCTTGAATAAAATGTTCTAGTTCTTCATTACTCATTTGTGATGCTTTAATAGAAGAATCATATTCTTCAATTAATTTATCTGCTCTATATCTTGATTTACAATATTTGCAATCGATTAGTGGATCGGAAAATGTTGCAACATGACCTGATGCTTCCCAAACTTTAGGGTTTAAGATGATTGATGAATCAAGGCCAACATTATATTTACATTCACTTACAAAACGTTTCCACCAAGCTTTTTTAATATTGTTTTTCATTTCAACGCCAAGAGGACCAAAATCCCAGCTATTAGCTAAACCACCGTATATTTCACTTCCAGGATAAACGAATCCTTGTACTTTAGCATGATTAACTATTTTATCAAATTGTTCTTTGGACATAATAACACACCTTCTTTTTACTCGTCATTATATTATAAAATACTTTTTATAATATTTCAATAAAAAAAGAGTATTTAGCCACTTATCTGGCAAAAAACATTTTTTATTGAAAAAAAGTGGTATTCAATATCAAAAGAATGTATAATTAATATAGTGTGGAGGTGCAAACTATGAATATTTTAGTTGCAGGCGGTGCTGGTTATATTGGTTCACATACATGTGTTGAATTAATCAATGCTGGTCATGATGTAATTTGTGCTGATAATTTGTTAAATTCGAAATACGAAGCGATTCGTAGGGTTGAACAAATTACGGGAAAAACAATTAAGTTTTACAAAGTTGACTTAACTTCATATGAAGAATCAAAAGTCGTTTTTGAAGAAAACCATATCGATGGCGTTATTCATTTTGCTGGATTAAAATGTGTTCCAGAATCAATTTCTCTACCTTTGAAATATTATCAAAACAATCTTGATTCAGTTTTTACTGTAATTCGTTTGATGAAGGAATTTTCTGTTAAAAACTTTGTGTTTTCATCAAGTGCTACAGTTTATGGTAATCCTTCTAAATTACCTCTTACTGAAGAATCAGAAGTTGGTAAGACTACAAATCCATATGGGACTACAAAATATTTTATTGAAAAAATATTGATTGATTTATGTCATGCAGATCCAACATTTAATGTAGCAATTTTACGTTATTTTAATCCGGTTGGAGCTCATCCATCTGGACTTATTGGCGAAGATCCTACAGGTATTCCCAATAATTTAGTTCCTTTTGTTACACAAGTGGCTATTGGAAAAATTCCATTTATTAATGTTAATGGAAATGACTATGATACTAAAGATGGAACAGGGGTTAGAGACTATATTCACATTTGTGATTTAGCTTATGGCCATGTTCTTGCAATTAATAAACTTGCAACAAATTGTGGCTTAGTTATTTACAATTTAGGAACAGGACATGGATATTCTGTTCTTGATGTCATTCATGCATTTGACAAAGTAGTAGGTCACGAAGTACCATTTAAGATTGCTCCAAGACGTCCAGGAGATATTGCAACATGTTATGCAGATCCTAAAAAAGCTCGTGAAGAACTTGGATTTGTTGCAAAATATGGCATTGATGAAATGGCAAGAGATGCTTGGAATTGGCAAAAAAAGAATCCTAATGGATATGAAAGTGAATAATTTAACATTATAAAATGATATGATATCTCCAAAGTAGATACATAATAATTAAAAGTAAAATAGTGAAAATTATTATATCTTATAATTATTGTAAATCTTCTTTGGAGTTTTTTTATAATGAAAAACATGTTAGTATTTTTATAAAGATATAATAATTATCTTATTTAAAGATTTTTCGAATCATTCTATAAAATTTAATTATTAAATAGCGAAGAGGGAAAGTAATATTCCAAATAGCACTATATAGATTATAGGAAAAACAATGTATTTTTTTAAATTTATCTTTTCTTTTATATTGACTAGTAATTGCTATAATAGATGAAATATTAATATTTTTTTCATTGACGATAAGACTATCTCCTCGAGCATTAAAAGTGCTGTTTTTATTAATTTTTATAACTCTATGTAAAATGTATTTTCCGTCTTCTCTTTTATATAAAGGAAGATCGTTTTTCTTGATTTTACCATCAAATTTTTTTAATATTAGCACACTTTTTCCACCTTTTAATAATGGAAGCATAGATGAACCATAAGGAGTAAAAACCACTTCCTTATCTGAACTTATTATTTCACTTATTAGCGGTATTAAATTATTCATATCAACACATTTAACAATTTTATGCTTTTCAATTAAGGAAGTATAGTTATCTATAAAAGAAAGCACTTCATTTTCATTATATTCTTTATTGAAGTTATTAATTGTCCATATATTTGTTTTATTATCAAAACACAATTTTATTTGTTTAATAAATATATTACTTTTATTTTCTTTTATAGTATATTTTATCTGTTTTAATTCTTTATATAGTAAAAGCGGATATACTTCGTCACTAAAAATTATTTTATCATCATCTTTGATGATAAGGTGACATATTATTGATTTAATATAAGTTTCATTGTTTAATTGATTTTCTTTTATTTCAAAGTTATCATTAATTAATTGTGCTTTAATCATGTTTTATATCCTTTATATTTTAAATTATAGCAAACATATAAAAAAAAATAAATCATATCATAATGAAAAAACATTTGTAAAATATATTTATATTTTAAATTATGTATGATAGAATATTAAAGGTTTTTCTAAAGGGGGAGTATGCTATGGAGTATCAAAAAGTAATAAATATTGCTGTTATTGCACACGTTGATGCAGGAAAATCAACACTTGTTGATGCATTTTTACGTCAAAGCCATGTTTTTAGAGAAAACGAAGAAGTTGTTGATTGTGTGATGGATAGTAATGAATTAGAAAGAGAAAGAGGAATTACAATTTACTCTAAGAATTGTTCTATAATGTATAAAGATGTAAAAATAAATATTGTAGATACTCCAGGACATGCTGACTTTTCATCGGAAATTGAAAGAATCATTCGTACTGTAGATAATGTCATATTACTTGTTGATGCATCAGAAGGGCCAATGCCACAAACAAGATTTGTATTATCAAAAGCTTTAGAAATAGGATTGAAACCTATTTTGCTTATTAATAAAATCGATAAAAAGGACGCTCGTCCTCAAGAAGTAATTGATGAAGTATTCGAACTATTTTGTAATTTAAATGCAAATGATGAACAACTTGATTTTCCAGTTTTATATGGGGTCGCAAAAAAAGGAATTATCAAAGCATCATTAGATGATCCAAGTGAGACTCTTGAACCATTATTTAATGTCTTGTTTGAAAGAAATCATGTATATGATGTAAAAAAGAATGATTTACCTTTACAAATGCAAATTTCTACATTAGCTTATGATGATTATATTGGTAGACTTGGCATAGGAAGAGTATTTCAAGGTAGATTAAAAGCAAATCAAGAAGTAAGTTATTGTCGTGCTGATGGCAAGATTGTTACAACAAGAATTGGAAAAATATATCATTATGAGGGCATTAAAAGAGTAGAGGTTAGTGAGATTTGCTCGGGTGATATTGCGGTTATTTCTGGTATTCCATCTATTTCTATAGGAGAGACGATTTCATCTAAAGAAACGCCACTTCCTATGGAATTAATCAAGATTGAAGAGCCAACTTTATCAATGGATTTTTGTGTCAATTCATCACCATTTGCTGGAAGAAGCGGGAAATTTTTAACTACTTTACAAATTAAAGCTAGGTTATTAAAAGAACTTGAAGTTAATGTTGGTATGAAAGTTGAAGATAATTTGACAACAGAAAGCTTTAAAGTATCAGGCAGAGGGGAATTACATTTATCTGTTTTAATTGAAAAAATGAGACGTGAAGGATATGAATTCGCCGTAAGTAAGCCTAAAGTAATTATGCATAAAGAAAATGGCGTTTTACTTGAACCTATGCAAAGAGTTACTGTTAACGTTGTCGATCATTATGCTGGAAGAGTAATACAAGCTTTCAATATAAGAAAAGGTGTTTTAGAAGATATGGATAGCGACAATGGCTACACACATCTAGTTTATGTTTTACCAGCAAGAGCGCTAATTGGTTATCGCCAAGAGTTTACAAACGAAACACATGGAGAAGGAACATTACTTACTCAATTTATTGGATATGCACCATATGTTGGAGAACTTCCAAGAAGAAGTAATGGTGTTATGGTTTCAGTAGCAACAGGTACTACTATGGCTTATTCACTTCAATTTTTAGAAGATAGAGGGGTTTTATTAGTTCCTCCATCTGTTGAAGTGTATGAAGGGCAAATCATAGGTATCAATAATATGTCTAACGATTTAGCAGTTAATCCAATTAAAAATAAAAATCTAACTTCAGTTCGTAGTGCTGCTACTGATGTTGCAGTTAGCGTTTCTGCTCCAAGGATAATGAGTCTTGAAGAAGCATTAGAGTTTATTGAAGATGATGAACTTGTTGAAATTACCCCAGATGCTATTCGTCTTAGAAAGAAAATTTTAACAAAATTGGATAGAAGACTTGCATATCGTGAAGAACAAGCACAAGGAAAATAAAAAAATGGTCATACTATTATTAGTATGATTAAAGAAACAATAGATTATTATTTACAAACATTAAAATATTTTTTTATTCCTTTAGGTATGCTTTTTTTAGGATTATCTTTAGGTTTATCATATTTTATTCCTGATACATGTAAAGCAATTAATGAGTTTATTATTGATATAAATCATATTATAAAGAACCCAAATTTAAATTTTGGGTCTTTTTTCAATTCCTTAATTCAAGTTTTTATATCCATTGATTTTAATGATTTTTCTTTCATTAAAAATATTAACTACGATTGGATTAGTCAATGTGTTAATTTAAGTTTAGAAAAACTTTTAAGTGATGAAGCGTTAAATGATGACATGATTAATACATACATTAATACTTTATCATACAAGTTAGTTCGTTCGTTTTATGCACTTGTTTTGTGCACTTTTATCTTTTCTTTTTTTGGTTTTTTATTAACAAGATCACTAGTAAGGAAAACACTTGTAAATAGGAAAACTATAAGAGCACTAATTGTTTCAATAGTTGATTCACTATTTTCTACTACATTAATTACATTGATTATATTAATTGTAAAGTTA
>JALEMY010000083.1 GCA_022767485.1 Erysipelotrichaceae bacterium | reverse complement strand
TTTTTTAAAAGAAAACGATGAAAAAATGCGTCTATGTCAAAAGAAACTTATTTCTTCTTTAAAAAATATAGCTAGTGTCGTCGTTAATACAAATTTAGATTATTGTATTTCATCAATTGTTAATTTTTCATTACCAGGATACAATTCAGAAGTTATTATAAGAGCTTTATCATATAAAAATATTTATGTTTCTTCAAGATCGGTTTGTTCAAAAAACTCAAAGGAAACTTATTCTGTTACTTTAAAAGCAATGAATCGACCACTTGATGTAATTAATTCATCAATTAGAGTAAGTTTTGCTTATCCATTAAATGATAGCGAAATAGAATATTTTGTTAATAGTTTAAAAGATGTGTTAAAAACTATTAGAAGGCAGGGATAAAATGAAATATGATTCAATTATGGTTCGTTATGGTGAACTAACATTAAAAGGGAAAAACAAAAAGTCATTTATTGATACATTAGATCACAATATACGTATGTCGTTAAATGATATGAAATCAATAAAATTTGAAAAACAATATGATCGATTTTATATTCATCTTCATAACGATGATAATGAACAAGAAATTATCCATCGTTTAAAAAATATTCCGGGTATTCATAATTTTTCTTTGGTATTAAAAGTTGCTAAAGATTTAGAAGAAATCGCATCTTCTGCTTTGAAAATCGTTTTGGATATCGATGAAAATGTGAAAACATTTAAAGTAAAAGCATCAAGAAGTGATAAGGAATTTGCTTATATAAGCGATGATATTAATCGATATGTAGCAGCTAAAATTTTAAAAAATACTTCATTAAAGGTTGATGTTCATAATCCTGATATTATTATTAAAGTGGAAATTAGAAAAGATAATGCGTATGTTTCTATTATTACTTATGAAGGATTAAATGGTTTACCTTTAGGAAGTTCTGGTAAATCATTGCTTATGATTTCTGGGGGAATTGATTCACCTGTTGCAGGTTATTTAATGATGAAGCGTGGTGTAAAAATTGAAGCAATTCATTTTTCAAGCCCGCCATACACTTCAAATTTGGCTGTAGATAAGGTAAAAACTTTACTTCAAACTTTAGCTAAAGTTCAAGGACAAATAAAATTCATTAATATTCCATTCACAGCTATTCAAGAAAAAATTTATGAAGTTGCTGGTGATAAATACGCCATTACGATTATGAGGCGTATGATGTATCGAATTGCTGATATTGTTGCTAATAACGATAAATGTTTGTGTATTGTAAATGGTGAATCGATCGGTCAAGTAGCATCGCAGACTCTTGATAGTATGCAAGTTATTAATGAAGTTACAAATAAGGTTATTATTCGTCCGTTAGCAACTTTTGATAAATTAGATATTATAAGGATTTCAAAAGAAATTGGCACTTATGATACTTCAATTTTACCTTATGAAGATTGTTGTACTATTTTTGATCCTAAAAATCCGACAACTAAACCAAAATTAAAAGATTGTGAATTTTACGAAAGTAAATTTGATTATCAAAATATGATTTTAGAAGCGATAGCAAATGCGACAATTGAAAATATAATTGTTGAATAATATTTATTTAATGAGAGTTTTGAAATTAAAACTCTCTTTTTTATTAAAAATACTTCTAAAAAAGAAGTATTTATTAAAATTATTCGTTTGAGTTAATAAAGTCATATGCTATTTTAGCTGAGCTTATGTCTTTATTACATGTTAATTCATAAACAGGAATCGTGTTAAATAATTCATCTATCAAAGCTAATAATGTATCCATTTTATTAATAGCTAATGTTGTTATTGTTTGCTGATAAAGCAATTCGAAGGCTTTTTTAGTAGTTATTTTACAAATTGAATTCTCTTCTCCTCTTTTAATAAATACAATTGCTTTTATCAAAATGCATTCATTTTTACTAAGATCTACTTTACCGCTAAATGGTGTACCACAGCAATAAAATTTCCCATCGATTTTTCTAATTGCAGGTTTATCATCATTAATGATATATGTTGAGTCATCATTAAAATATTTAAGCCAATTTTGCGCGTGAGTTGATTTACCAACACCTGAATTAGCAGAAAATAAATAAGCATAGTTATCTTTACATACAGCTGATGAGTGTAACATAAAGCCATCATAATTTAAAATGTTATTATAAAAAGCAGCACCATAACACATATATTCTATTTCTTGAAGAGTGAAATTTGTATATTTTTTTTGAGCGTTTAAAAGAAAATCTATAGGTTTATCTATTGTAATGTCAGCTATATTATCATCGTTAGTTAAATATTTTTTTGCCTGATTTTTTAATAAGTCAAAATGAATATTCATATCGACTCTTAAATTAGCAATTTTGTATTTTTCCATCATTATCACCTTTTTTTCTTTCATTATATTTTTTATTTACAAAATATAGTGGTATAAGACATAGTAACATAAAGATTATAGCAACAATAAATAAACTTTCATTTGGTACTTTACCACTTACAATTACTTGAGCAACACTATCAAAATATTCTTTTTCCTCACCGAATAATTTGATGATAACATTGGAAATAAGTCCACTAAAAATCATAGGAATTAAAACAAAATTAATAATTCTAATTCCTTCAAAGTGTCCTCTTTGATCTTCAGGATATAATGATTTCATCCAAGTCATAATTGTTTGCATGAATGTTACATAGCCAAATCCGATAATAATTACGCCAATAAACAAAAATAAATTGTTTAATGATAATAATTTATCGTTATCATAAATATGATTTTTAGATAACATTGTTAAGAATAAAAGTCCAAATACTTCACTTATTATTGCAATTAATATTATTAATGGGTCTTTATTAGCTTTCATTTTATTAATAAAAATTATCATTATTATAATTGCAACGATCAAGGCAATCCCTTCAATGTAACCAAAAGTTGCTTCATTAAAACCATAATTATAGACAAATAAATTACCAATATAGTTAAAAAAGCAATTAAATCCTATGAAAAATAATGATAGGATTACATTAACTAAGACAAGTTCTTTGATTTTAAAATAATCTTTAAAATTAAATATTTCTTTTAGTTGTCTAAAAAATGACTTAGAATTATTTACTAAAGTTTTTCTTTCTTCTTTCATCATTAGTAATGTTAATAGGCCAATTATAGAAATAATTATACCTGTAATTGTAAAAAAGCCAACATAACCTAAAAATGAATTGACGATCATTCCACCAATTATAGTACCACCAATCGTTCCTATAACTGGTTGACAAGCAATAGCAATACCGATATGTTTTTTATTATCTTCGTTTAATATATCACTTGTCCAAGCATTAAAACCACTATCATTACCCATTGATCCAAAAAAAGACATAATGCTATCAGCTAAAACTACAAGAACTATCATTACAAAAATATTATTTAAAGCAACAAGTTTATTAGTAAAAGCAAAGACACAGGTAAAAACACCCCATAAAATATATCCAATTACAATAAATGGCTTTCTTTTACCTACGTTATCAGATAAAATTCCAAATAAAAAAGTTGATATTGCTGTAGCAATCGATGAAAAAATAATCATTCCAGTTATGATATTTGTGCCTAAGTCATAGCCAAAATATTTATATATGTACATGTTAAACTATTGATTTTCTAAATTCCAGCATAATTGTCCGGCAATGCCAATTATCCATAAAAGAAAGACATTTTTAATACCTAGTGATGATTTTATTTTTTTCATATTGTTACCTACAATTATTTATTAAATTTATAAAATACTATGTCACCATCTTGCATTACATAATCTTTTCCTTCAATGCGATATCGTCCATTTTCTTTAACATTTTGTTCGCTACCATATTTGATTAAATCTTCATATGAGTACACTTCAGCTTTAATAAAGCCTTTTTCGAAATCACTATGAATTATTCCAGCGCATTGAGGAGCTTTCATACCATTTTTAAATGTCCAAGCTCTACATTCATCGTGTCCAGCAGTTAAAAATGTTTTTAGTCCCAATGTTTCATATGCAGTTTTTATTAAACAATTAAGTCCAGATTCTTTCAAACCTAATTCTTCAATAAACATTTGTTTTTCGTCTTCATTTGTTATTTCAAGTAAATCAGCTTCAACTTTGGCACAAATTGGTACTACTAAAGAGCCATCTTTTTTGGCATATTCTTTCAAAGCGATATATTCTTTGTTACCATCGTAGTTTTTAATGTCATCTTCGCCCATATTGGCAATATAAATCATAGGCTTTTCTGTTAGCAAATGAAAATTTTTTAAAAGTTTACTTTGTTCATTTGTTAAAGATAATGCTCTAGCTGGTTGGTTATTATATAATGCATCTTTAACTAATAATAATAATTCATATTCAAAAACTGTTTCTGGTTCTTTTGTAGTTTTTGCTTTCTTTTCTATCTTATTAATGCGATTTATAACAGTATCTAAATCAGCAAAAATTAATTCTAAATTTATTGTTTCTGCATCTCTTATGGCATTAATTGAACCATCAACATGCAATATATTTTCGTTTGAAAAGCAACGAACTACATGACAAATCGCATCTGTTTCACGAATATTTGCTAAAAATTGGTTGCCAAGTCCTTCACCTTTTGAGGCCCCTTTTACAAGCCCGGCAATATCGGTAAACTCAAAGGTTGCAGCAACTCTTTTATTTGGTGAATATATTTTACATAAATAGTCCAATCTTTCATCTGGTACTTCCACAATTCCACTATTTGGACTTATAGTAGCAAAAGGGTAATTTGCTGCTTCTACTTGTGAATTGGTAATGGCGTTAAATAGTGTTGATTTACCAACATTTGGCATACCAACAATTCCTGCTGTTAGTGACATAATGTTTCATCCTTTCTATTAATTATCGAATTGGTAAGTAATGTATTCTTCATAGATTTCATTTGCTTTGAAAATTGCTTTATTAACATTTTCCATATTGATTCCATTTGGAATATATTGACATTCTAGGCATATTGATTGATGCTGATTAATTTTGTTACCATTTATTGTTATATTTGCTGGATAATTGCAAGTATAACAAACAATTGAAGGATACGATGTTTTAACAGTAAGTTTTCTTTTTGATAATGGATCTTTTAATATTGCTATAACATCATTATTTTTAGATTTATTTTGTCTAATAAAACAATGGTCATATCCTTTATATGCTGCATCGTGAATTTGTGGATTAAAAATATCTTTTCCAATTTTTTTAAAACGTCTAAAATCCATAATCTTATCAACAGGTTTGATTTCTTTTGTAATTAAAGTTTCATCTAAGTCGGTATAGTAATCACAATTTAGTTTTAATTTGTGATCTAAAATTGTCTTTTTAATATTACCAGATAGATTAAAATATGCGTGGTTTGTTAAATTGATCAATGTATCTTTATTAGATATTGCATTAAAGAAAATTGTAAATTCATTTTTTAAAAATGAAATTCGATATGTTATTTTATAATTAACATCTCCAGGTAATAAATCTTCTAATTCAAGATATTTAAAAATGACATCGACATATTCTTTATTTTCTTTAATTTCATAGTCAAAGTTTTTAAAAGAAATCCCATCTTTACCACCATGTAAAGAATGCATATCATTCCAGTTTTTATCTAAAACATATTGTTTTCCATCAATTTTACAGACACCATTATTAATTCTACCTGAAAATCTACCTACACATTTGCCAAAATATGCATCAGAATAATAAAAGTCGTTTAAGGAATCTGGTGTAAGTACTATCGATTCTAAGCGATTTAAGTGATCTATTGTTTCAAGTTGAAAAATACTAGCTCCAAAAGTTGATAAAACTATCGATAATCCTTTATTGTTAACAATAGATATAAAAGAAACATCATCAATTTTTTTAATATTAATACTTTTCATAATTACCTCGCCATTTCAAATATTTCTTTAACTGTTTGATAATCTAAATCAATAAAATCATGAACTACTTTTGTTTTATTATTTGAATAAATAAGAGCCATTTTTTCAATATCAAGTTTGCTATTTAATTTTAATTCACTTAATGAAGTTGGCATGTAAATTTGTTTGAAATAATTTTTTAAAGCATATATTCCTTTTAATGGATCATCTTCATTAAATAATTCCTTTGCTAAAATTGTTAGTTGTTTATTTGCAAGTGGATGAGATAAAACTCTTATACACCATGCAGGAAATAAAATTGCAAGGCCTGCACCGTGGGCGACTTCATCATAACAACCAGATAATACATGTTCAAGACCATGAACGCGCATTAATTGACTTTTACCAAGTCCTGTTAGTCCGTTATGAGAGAAAGAACTTGCAAGCATCAATTCTGCTCTTGCTTCATAATCGTTTGGATTATCAATAGCAATCTTTCCATAATGCATTACTGTTTTTAAAAGGCCGATAGCAAATTGTTCGCTCAACATACAATTATCATTTGCATTCATAAATCTTTCTAATGTATGCATCATTATATCAACGATACCACAACCAGTTTGAAATTTGTCTACCGAGTATGTTAATGTAGGATCACAAACGGCAAATAATGGTCGATTGTTATCGTCATTGAATCCTTGTTTTATAAATGGCGTTAGCTCATCATTACTTATAACGCAAGAAGATGAAAGTTCACTTCCAGCGGCAGAAATTGTAAGTATTACACCAACTGGAATAATAATACTAGGATAGTTTTTTACAGTTTTTCTATTAAAATCAAAAG
>JALEMY010000062.1 GCA_022767485.1 Erysipelotrichaceae bacterium | reverse complement strand
ATGACTTTTAATGCTCCTCTACCAACACATTTTAATAAAGCAATTGAAATAGTTTCTGCTAATAAAAAATAATATTTAAAATTATTTATTAAATTTATTGTATAAAAACACATATTTTTACAAGATAAGTATAGTTTGACCCATTGATAAAAGTAAAACTATACTTTTTTTAATATTATTTATAAACTAATTTTTTTTGGTAAATAAGCTATTCATCCTTAATAAATTATATTTTATTATTATTTTTTCTAGATGAATTTGAAAAGCCCAATGAATTAAATCATAAAAGTAATAAAACATAAACATCACATTTTGCTAGTAGATTTATTTTACTAAAAAAGATGATTATAAGTGAAAATTTATATTTTTGTTTTTTAAATAACTATATAATAAGATATATTTCTATTCATTTTTAACATTAAAAATACTATAATAATATTGAAAGTAGGTAATAAGTTATGATAGTAAAACTATTAGATATAATAAAAGCTATTTTATTTGGAATTGTTGAAGGAATAACTGAATGGCTACCTGTTAGTTCAACAGGTCACATGATTATTCTTGAAAGTATTTTTGATGTTAAAGAATCGTATGGTGAAGCGTTTTGGAATCTATTTTTAGTTGTAATTCAACTTGGCGCAATTTTAGCTGTAATCATTTGCTTTTTTAATAAATTAAATCCCTTTTTTGGAAAATCATTAGTAGATAATAATAAGAAAAAAGATAAAAATGAAAAAAATCAAATATGGCTTTTATGGTGTAAAGTTTTAATTGCTTGCCTACCTTCGGCAATAATTGGTTTATTATTTGATGATTTATTAGATAAATATTTATATAATTCAATTACGGTTATCATTACTTTAATTCTTTATGGAATATTATTTATTATAATAGAAAAACGTAACGAAAAAACAGTCTTTAAAACTACTAACACATATGATTTATCCTTTAAAAATGCACTATTTATCGGTTGTTTTCAACTTTTAGCATTAATTCCTGGAACTTCTAGAAGTGGTGTTACTATTCTTGGAGCAATGCTTTTACTATGCGACAGAAAAGTTGCATCAGAATTTTCTTTTTACTTATCAATTCCTGTAATGTTTGGCGCTTCTTTATTAAAATCTATTAAATATTTTATTTCAGGTAATACTTTGATTTTAAATCAATATATCTTTTTAGCTATTGGCTTAATTGTAGCATTTGCTATTAGCTTATTAGTAATAAAGTTTTTATTATCATACATTAAAAAACACGATTTTAAAGTGTTTGGTTACTATAGAATAATTCTTGGTATTGTTTTAATTTTCTTATTTGCCTTTAATGTTGTAAAAGTTTAAAATTATTGTCGTTTTTATCATATTATGATAAAATATTTTCGAAAGAAGTGATAAAATGAATAAACCAATAATAGCAATTATTTATGATTTTGATAAAACTTTATGTGATCAAGATATGCAAAACTATTCATTCATTCCCAATTTAAACATGACTCCTGAAGAGTTTTGGAATGAAATTGGAGAGTTTTCTAAATCGGAAAACATGGAAGGTATTTTATCATACCTTTATTACATGGTAAAAAAATCAAAAGAAAAAGGAAAACCTGTTACAAAACAATATTTAAAAACCTTAGGTAATGATGTAATTTTATATCCTGGTGTTAGCGAATGGTTTGATAGAATCAATCAATATGGTAAAGATAATGGTGCAATTATTGAACACTATATAATCTCTTCTGGTATTAAAGATATAATTGCTTCAACAAGTATTGCAAAATATTTTAAAGCTATTTTTGCTTGTGATTTTTACTATGATGATTCTGGAGAAGCAATTTGGCCTAAAATAGCTATTAATTTTACTGGTAAAACACAATATATTTATAAAATTAACAAAGGAATTTTTGATGATGCTGATTCTACTGAAGTTAATAAAAAATATAAAGAAAAAAGAATTCCTTTTCATAATATGATTTATATTGGTGATGGACTAACTGATATTCCTTGTATGACAATGCTTAAAAAACAAGGTGGTAAATCAATTGGAATTTATGTAAGTAAATCTAAAGAAAAAGTTCAACAATTTCTAGTTGATGATCGTGTAAATTATGTATGTCCAGCCAATTATCGAGAAAATTCATATTTAGATAGAACTGTTAAATTAATTATTAAATCAACATGTTTAGTTTCTGAACTTGCAGCACTTGAAGAAAAGCAAACTCTTGAAGCTGAAATAAAACTACAAAAAAGCTTAGAAGATTAAAAAGGAGTTAAAATAATATGAATAAAATAATATCGTGGGATGAATACTTTATGGGTGTAGCAAAATTATCTGCACTTAGAAGTAAAGATCCAAATACTCAAGTTGGTTGTTGTATTGTCAATGAGGAAAAACGCATAATTGCTGTTGGTTATAATGGTATGCCTTGTGGCTGTGATGATAGTGAATATCCCTGGGCTAATAGAGAAGGCAGACTTCATGAAACAAAATATGCGTATGTAGTACATGCTGAATTAAATGCCATTTTAAATGCTACAACTCCACTTAAAAACTCTACACTTTATGTAACATTATTTCCTTGTAACGAGTGCACTAAAGCTATTATTCAATCTGGTATTAAAGAAATTGTTTATGAAGATAATAAATATGAAGGTGTAGATTTTGATTTAGCAGCTAAAAAAATGATTCAATCAAGTAATATTAAAATCAGACAATTTAAAGCAAGTCCAATCGAGTTAAAATAATATGCCTGTTATTGTTCATATTGATATGAATTGTTTCTTTGCAAGTTGCGAAGTAAAAAAAGACCCTTCTTTAAAGGGTAAAAAGATTATTATAGGTGGCACATCTAGTAGAAGTATCGTATCTGCTGCTTCCTATGAAGCAAAAAAAGATGGCATATATACAACAATGCCAATATATATGGCTAAAGAAAAATGCAAGGATGCCATATTTTTACCTGTTGATTATTCATATTATGAAAAGGTAAGTTCAGAGATCTTTACTTTTTTAAAAAATAGATTTCCTATTTTAGAAATAGCTAGCATTGATGAAGCTTATATTGATATGAGTGATATTTATTTAGGAAAAGATCCTGTTAAATATTTTTACGACTTACAAAAAGAAATATATGAAACTTTGCACATCCCTTGCTCAATTGGTGTTTCTTATTGTAAATTTTTAGCAAAAATGGGCTCTGATTATAAAAAGCCACTTGGAATAACAATTATTAAAAAAAAGGATATTGAAAAAATTATATATCCTTTACCAATTGATGCAACATATGGAATTGGCAAAGCTACTTCAGCAAAATTAAAAGAGATTAACATCCTTACAATTAAGGATTTAGTTACTTCAAATGATGTTAAAGTAAGAGAAATTCTTGGTAGTTATTACCAGACGATTATATCTTTATGTAAAGGTGAAGTTGCTGAAAGAATCCATCTACAAGAATATAATGTCAAAAGTATAGGTAATTCACATACACTTGATTACAATACGGATGATTATCAAGTTATTAAAGAAAATTTAAAGTATCTTTGTGATGAAGTTACTTTAAGATTAAAAGCTAATTCAATGTTAGCTTATACGATTACCTTAACGATTAAAGATAAAAATTTCGTTTCAAAATCAAAATCAAAACAAATCATTGAACCAACAGATGATAACGATAAAGTATTTATTGAAATATTAAAGTTACTTGATAAATTTGAAAGTAAAGTAATAAGGCTTGTTGGTGTTTCAGTTTCTAAATTGATATATAAAAATCAATATTATAAACAATTATCTTTATTTTCAAAAGATGAAATTGCTCATGACACTACTAGTGAAATTATTTATAAATTAAATCAAATTGTGGGCAAAAATGTCTTTATTAAAGCAAAGGATGCAATTAAAAATGACAAAAGAAATTAGAAGTTTTCAAAATTATCTGTTATCTAGTAAAAATCTATCAAACAAAACGATTTTAGCATATAGTAATGATATTATTCAATTTGAAAAATATTTACTAAATTGTCAAAAAACACTGCTTACTGCTACGAATGATGATATATATATTTTTTTAAATGATAAAAATTTAAAAAGCAAAAGTTATAATCGAAAAATTACATCGATAATTGAATTTTATAAGTATTTATCTATGATAAATGTAGATTTTAAAATAGAAATTAATCGACTTCATCATATTAAAAATGACAAAGTATATCCTAGAATTATAAAAATTGAAGATATTAAAAATATGATTGCAGTATGTGATCAATCACTAATTGGTCAACGAAATAAAGTGATAATTATGATGCTTTATATTAGTGGAATTCGCGTTAGTGAATTATGTAATTTGACTTACAATGAAGTAAATTTAGATGAAGGATTTATACGATTAATTGGAAAAGGAAATAAAGAAAAAATAATTCCAGTAGGCGATATATTAAAAATAGTTTTATCTAATTATACAAATAATATTAGACCATTAATATTAAATGGATTAAAAAGTTTATATGTTTTTGTAAATTCAGAAGGAGAAATACTTACAAGACAAACAGTTTATAATATTATAAAGCAAAGTGCTTGTAAGGCTAATATAAAACTTAAAGTAACACCACATACTTTAAGACATTGTTTTGCCACTCATATGTTAGAAAATGGAGCTGATATTAGAAGTGTGCAAGAACTTCTTGGACATAGTGATATATCAACTACACAAATATATTTAAATATTGCAAATCAACAAATAAAAAATAATTATTTTAATAAATTTTCTGATCCATTAGATGATAAGGAGGAACTTAAAGATGAGATTTAAAAGAGTTTTTGTTATAGTATGCGATTCAATGGGTATTGGACAAGCAAAAGATGCTTATAAATATAATGATGAGGGAGCAAATACCTTAAAGCATATAGATGATATTATGCCTTTAAATATTCCTGAATTAAGAAGTTTAGGTATTGATAGAATTTGTCCTATTAAACAAGAAAATATTAAATTAGACCATTCTTATGCCCTTAAGATGAATGAAGCTTCTATTGGGAAAGATACATTAACAGGGCATTATGAATTAATGGGATTAAAAGTTGACGTAGCCTTTCAAACTTTTACAGAAACTGGTTTTCCTGATGAATTAATAAAGTTGCTTGAAGAAAAATGGGGTAGAAAAATTATAGGAAATATTGCTGCATCTGGTACTGAAATCATTAAAAAACTAGGTGAACAACATATGAAAACTGGTGATGTTATCGTCTATACATCAAGTGATAGTGTACTTCAAGTTGCCGCACATGAAGATATTATACCTGTAGATGAATTATATAATATGTGTAAGATAGCAAGAGATTTAACAAAAGATGGAAAATATAAGTTAGGAAGAATTATTGCTCGACCATTTATTGGAACTTGTGCTAACGATTTTAAACGAACTCCAAGAAGACATGATTATGCCTTAAAACCTTTTGCAAAAACACTATTAGATAACTTATATGAGAAAAATTATGATGTTATTTCTATTGGGAAAATATCAGATATTTTTGATGGTCAAGGAATTTCTAGTAGCAACAAAATTGTTTCAAATGATGATGGCTGTGAAAAAGTTATTGAAAAATTAAAAGAAGACTTCACTGGTTTATGTTTTACAAACTTGGTAGATTTCGATATGGAATATGGTCATAGAAGAGACCCTATTGGTTATGGAAAAGCAATTGAGAAATTTGATCAATATGTAACAAAATTCAAAGCTTTAATGAATGATGATGATATTTTATTTATTACTGCAGATCATGGAAATGATCCTACGTGGATTGGTAGTGACCATACTAGAGAAAATGTCCCTTTGCTAATATATTCACCTTCATTTAAAAACAGTGGTATATTGAATGATACAAATACTTTTGCATCTTTAGCAGCAAGTATTGCAAGTAACTTTTCAGTAGATAATCCAGGACTTGGTGTCTCATTTTTAGATGAATTAAAGTAAAAAAAATAGTAGGTCTATTCTCGTAGACTTACTATTTTAATTTAATGCATTTATCTTTTATTTCAATTATATTATTATTAACCATGGTTTTTAAAGTTCTAGACAAGGCTTCGCGCGATACAAATAATTTAGATGCTAATAATGTGATTGAAGTATAAGTTATTTTTTGATGATTTGATAGTAAATATAATACTCTATCTTGAATGTTTAAAAAAGAAAGCATTCGACATTTTTCTTTTTCAATTAATATTTCATCAGACATTTTTCTTAAAAATGATTGTAATAATTCTTTATTATCGAAAACTTTTAATAAATTATTTTCATCGATAAAAAGTAGCTCGCAATCAGATTTAGCAATGACATTACCTTTATAAAAATATGAAGAAGAAAATAACAAAGTTTGTGAAAACATATCATTTTTATTCAGATTTTTAAATAATATTTCTTTACCATTGAAAGAATATGATACGATTGATACTTGTCCAGATAAAATAATGCATAAATATTTGCATATTTCACCTTCATAAAATATAACATCATTCTTATCATACTTTTTAATAAAATTTTTATATTTATAACACTCATTAATAAATTTTATATTCATTTAATTTTCCTACTTATTGTGATTTAAATCACACTTTTTTCACGATTATTATAATATAATATTAAGGAAAAGAAAAGAGGAAAAATCATGAGAAAAAAACTTGCTTTTATTTCATTATTATTATCAAGTCTTGTAAGTTGTTCTTCAAATGATAACTTAACAATTTTATGCCCAACTGGAGCACCTTCTATAGCTTTTTATGATCATTTAAATGATGATAATTTTATAACTAATTCTTCTCCTGCAAATATAGTATCATCAATGACTAATAGTGGAAGTGATATAGTTATAATTGACACAATTAAAGGAGTTGATGCTATAAAAAATAATGCTCCATATAAACTTGCTTGCAATTTAACATTTGGAAATTTTTATTTAGCATCTACTGGCCATGATGATAACAATCAGTTAGATAATGATGATGTTATAATAAACTTTGGAATGGGACAAACACCTCAGAAAGTATTTGAATTAATCTATGGTACATCCTTTAATAATATATCATATGTAGGAAATGTATCAATGGCAGCAAAATGTTTACAATCTAAAAAGACTCTTGATGGAAAAGATGATGTCGATTATGTTTTTATAGCTCAACCAGTATTAACTCAAGCATTAAATAATAATAAGGATGCTTTTATTTATGCAAATATACAAGAAGAATATAAAAAAATTACAAATAAGGAAATGATCCAAGCAGGATTATTCGTTAAAAACAATGCATCAAAGAAAGCAATAAATAACTTTTTAAAAGATCTAGATACTAAAATTAATTCATTATTAAATGATGCCACAATATTAAATGATATTGCTGATGTTGAGGCATTTATAAATAAATATTCAATTAATCCAACGATTGCTTATCAGTGTATTAATAATGGTAATTCTTTAGGTTTAGGTTTTTCATATGCAAAAGATAACTTTGATAATATTTCTTCATTTTTATCGATATTCAATATAACTTTAAAAGATGAATACATTTATGAAATATAAGAATGTTGCTTATTCAATTATCGGTTTTATACTTATTATATTTTTATGGACATTTATATCGATTATTATCGACGAACAGAAACTAGTTTTTCCGGGTCCTTTAATCACATTAAATGCTTTTATAAAGTTATTATCATTAAAAAGTACATATTTATCTATTTTTTATAGTTTATTTAAAATGATAGTAGGATATGGGTGTGCTTGTTTATTGGCCTTAATATTTGGAATATTAGCAGGATTAAATAAATGGCTATATAAAATATTACATCCTTTAATGCTGATATTAAAATCTATTCCTACAGCCGCACTTATATTTTTATTTATTGTTATGGCAGGATTTGATAATTCTCCTATTTTTGTTGTAATATTAGTATCATTTCCTATATTATATGAAGCATTTTATAGTGGGATTAAAAATATTCCTAATGATATAAATGATGTTATATCATTAGATGGAGGTAGTAGTATTAAAAACATAATAAACGTAAGAATCCCATTTGCTAAAAATTATATAATATTAGGAATAACATCATCATTTGCATTAGCTTTTAAAGTGGAAATAATGGCAGAAGTGTTAAGTGGTGCGACAATAAAAGGAATAGGTTGTTCAATTAAAATCATTCAAGCTACCACAAGTGACATGAGTGGAATATTTGCTTGGAGCATGATTGCAGTTATTTTATTATTAATAATTACATATTTATCAAATCTTATAAAAAAACATTTTAATAATCAATAATATATTTATATAGTTATAAAGATGTGTTAAAATGTATTTGTAAAGGAAAATGGAGAATATATACATAAAATACTTTAATAACATTAAGAGCATTAATATTATTATATACATATGATACATTATGTACATATTTGAAAAAAATATAAAAATGAACTTTAAAGAACATATTAGAACATTTCTTAGTGAAAAAGAAGCAAACGATTTAGAAAAAGCGTTATTTAGTGATAATGAAAGTCATTGTCTAAGATTTAATACCTTAAAAGTTAATAATATCGATGAATATATAAAGCAGAGTAGTGGGGTTATAAAACACCCACATGTTTTAAATGCATTTATTTATGATAAAGAAATATATGAGTTTGGTAAATCAATTTTATTTGATGCTGGAGCTTATTATATCCAAGATGGTGCAGCAATGATGGCAACGCATATATTAAATATAAAAGAGAATGATTACGTTTTAGATATGTGTGCTGCTCCTGGCGGTAAAACTTTTAATGCCTTATTAGCATTAAATAATACAGGTCTTTTAATTTGTAATGATATTCACGATATTAGAAGTAATATTTTATCAAGCAATGTTGAAAAATATGGTTTTGCTAATTGTATTGTTTTAAACGATGATTCAGCTAACTACTATAAATATCTTATAAACTTTTTCGATAAGATAATTTTAGATGCGCCATGTTCCGGTTCTGCAATGTTTCGTAAAAATTCTATGTCTTACGAGCAGTGGAGTATTGAAAAAGTTATGTGTTTAAAGAAAATTCAATTATCTTTACTTGAAGATGCATATAAAATGTTAAAGCCTAATGGTGAAATATTATATTCAACATGCTCATTTTCGCCTCAAGAAAACGAAGAAGTAATTATTGACTTTTTAAATAAACATAACGATATGAAAATTGTAGATATCCCTTTAAATAAAATCTATGATGATACTATTAAAATTACTGGCGGATTAAGACTTTACCCAAACAAATTTCCCGGAGAAGGGCAGTGCATGTTTCTTTTAAAAAAAGATTGTAATGATTTAACTTTGAAAAATAAAGTTAAAGAAATTCAATCAACCAAAATTCCTCAGACTGTTGCAAGTTTTTTAAATAATTATTTTTCATATGATAAAAAAGATATAATTAAATTTAAAAATAATTATTGTTATGCTCCTTTTATAAAAATAGATTTAAATAATGTTAAAATCAAACGATATGGTTTGGAATTAGTAGAAGTTAAAAAA
>JALEMY010000057.1 GCA_022767485.1 Erysipelotrichaceae bacterium | reverse complement strand
TCTTTATCTTCAACATCTAGTTTTGAATAATCTATAGTAATTTTCCATTTTAAATCCTTATTATCATATGAAGCAAATGTATCAGAAATCTTACTATTTCCTATTTTTGCATCAAATTGATCTTTAATGAAATTGCTTGTTTTTGCATGTGTTGAAGCAAATGAATAGGATGAAAGTTCTGTTTCCACACCATTATTATCATATACTAGCACTGATGAAATAGCATCATGACCATAACTATTAATTGTATATGTTCCATCGTCATTTATTACATAATCGCTTGAAAATTCATAGATTGTATATGGTGCATTATCTTTATATGAAAATGGCATATAAAAGGACTTTTGAGCTATTCCTTCAACACTTGAATCATAAATTGTATAATAAGCAAAGTAGTTACTAGCTGTATCGCCACTTCCTTCAACATATACAATATATAAATCAATCACTTCATCTTTTTCTCCATCTGTAAATGAAAATGTGCAAGTAAGTCCTGTTTCTTTTCTTTCATCAGGTACTCTACTAGGATTAATTAATGTCAAGCGATTATCGCTTATTTCATAATCTTGATAAGCTAAACTTCCTTCATTTAAAGAATAAGTTATCGAAGAAACATGATAAGTATTTATAGGATTTTCATCATTTGCAATATCTTGTAGTGATTTTAAAACAACATAATCATTTGATGAATCATATACTATTGAACCACCATATAATTCATTAATAATCTTTAAAGCTATCGTCTTATTGTTGGCAACATAATTTGAAAACATATTTAAAGTTAATATTAAAGAGTTATTAATCGTTATCTTTAAATAATAACAATTTTCATTAGGTTCAAATTTATAAGTTTCTCCGTCAATTATCGATACTGTATCCACATTATTAGAGGAAACATCTAATGGCTGATAAGTGTATGTAACACCATAGCTATTAGCATTTAATGGAAGAGTTATACCATTTGTAAATACATAACAATAATCATCAAATCCATGTATTGGTCCTTCTTTATAATAATCTTGTAAATAAGATAAAATAAGCGATTTTCCAACATTATTTTTTATCGTGTCATTAGTTACATTTACAACATGAATTTTAAAATCTAATTGTTTAATATCACTATCTTTAGCAACACTAACAGTTAAAGTAATATCTTTACTAGCTGAAGATAAATTAACATTTCCAAGTGATGAAAATACATTTTCATTACTAGATGTATAAGTAATTTTTATATCTTTTGATAAATAATGAGTTAATAAATCAACATCTTGACACACAAAACTACAAATTTCATTACTAGATGATAATTCACAAACTTTTTCACTAACAAATAATGAAGTAGTAAATGAACCTTCATCAAGTAAACTAAATTCATCATATGTTAATAACTCTGGTCTTTTTTCAATATCGCTTGTAAATTTTCCTGCAATTTCATAAAAAGCATTATAAGCCATATAAGAAAAATCAATTTGATTAATACTAACAAATTCACTATAATCATTGGCATTTGTTGTATTTAATGTTGAAATATTATCGAAAATACACGTTGCATTTTCTGTATCAATAATGATCTTTCCTTGATTAACACTAGGATCTATCGTTCCATTATAAATAAGAATACTACCCTTATATCCATGAGCTATCGTTAATGTGTAGCCATTTAAATTTAATGTATGATTATTTAAATTGATATGAACATCAGCACTTACAAATAAATCATTTATAAGAGTAATGTCATCCATAAACTTTATCGTCTTACGATTTGAAGTAGATGAAACCACGTTTGAATCATTATAAGTATCGTTTTTACAAGCTACATATAATGAAGCAAAATCATTTACTTCAACGTTGTTATCTACAGTAATATTAACATTTATATCACCACTAATATCACCAATATTACTGATATTAAAGTATGCAAAAGTAGCCGTTATTACACTAAATAATGCAATAACAGTTAAGCAAAATGATATAAATAATTTTCTTCCTTTTTGCATACTTTTTCCTCCTTTTTTAGCCGACGATATCGACTTTAAATTTTCTTACTTCTTCACTACCATCATCATTTCTTACAACTACTGAAATAACAACAGTTAATGTATTACCAGTACCACCATAATAAGCTTCATATCCTGCTCCATATCTATCTAAGTAAGAAGACAATATTCTTTCATTTGATAAAATAATTGAACTATTCATCATTTCATAATCAACATCACAGAAAGTCTTTAAATAATAAGAACCAGTATC
>JALEMY010000151.1 GCA_022767485.1 Erysipelotrichaceae bacterium | reverse complement strand
GATTCCATGCCAGCAAAAGCAAGGCATTGTCCCCAGTTCTTAAATGTCTTGAAGCCATTAAATCCAGCATATATGATAGCGATATAGTTAATGCTGAACCATTTGATTCCTAGCATATGTGGTGATAATTCTAGAACAGACTCTTTGATTTTAGCTTCATATATTTCTACTTGCTTATCTAAAACTAAGTAGATTTCAATTTGCGATTTTAACATAGTAATGTGAAGTTCATCAAAAAAACCAATTGTATTTTTGGCAAGCTCTTTAAGTTCAAGAAATTTAGCATACGAAATAACATGACGCAATTCTTTCTTCATATTATTGTAAGAATCAATAGTCATATTAGCAATATGATTAGGCGTTATATACTTGTTAAGTATATAAATAGCATTACCTGTCAATTTCCCACCAAAGAATATCTTAAATTCTGGAAACACGATATCAAGAAGATTAGTAAGTTCTATTAATTGTCTAGAACGTTGTTTAACAAGCACTTCTCTTTCTCTTGTTAGTGACTTAAGAGCATAAATGTGATAAAATTCTCTTGGATAGGTATTGCACTCATTATCTTCCAAGTAAGAAGCAATGATTTGGCTATCAACAAAATCATTTTTATTTCTTCTTAAAGTCTTGGTTTTACGATACGATGCTATAAAATAAGGGTTAATTTCACAAACATCGTAATTGTTTTGGTGCAAGAAGTTAACTAAGTTCATGTGGTAATGACCAGTTGCTTCTAAACCTATCTTTTTTTGTTGTGATTTATCTAACGAATTTAGAATCGTTAGTAATTTGTTGAAACCATCTCGAGTATTATCAAAATACTCACCACTATTAATGATTTCACCATTGCTGTCGCAAATATAAACAGCATGTTTGAATTTGGCAATGTCTATGCCTATGTAGTACATAATACTACCTCCTTTGTTTTAGCACTGTCGTATGACACAGGTTCTATTTATGTATTCACGTATACAAACATTCAAGATGTAACAAACTATTAACAATAAATAAATAAAAGCTGTGGTAAGAGTCA
>JALEMY010000180.1 GCA_022767485.1 Erysipelotrichaceae bacterium | reverse complement strand
TTTCTAATTTTATCAACTAAAATATGCTCTATAGCACCTTTACTATAAACATTCCAAAAAGATTCTTTGATTAATTCATTAACCTTATCATATTCAGATTCTTTAATATTTCTAATTACTAAATTTTTCACTTTTATCCTTCTTTCTTTTAAATAATGTTTTATCGCTACTTGATAAAAAAGCACCAAAAATCATTAATATTAGGGCGATAAAATACATATAATTGGGAATTTCTTTAAAGATTATTAATGAAAGTCAAGTCCCAATAATGGGCGTAATTGCATAATACGCACTAGTTCTTGCAGCACCTAAAAATCTTTGGGCATAAACATAGAAAAATATACTTAGTCCATATGCAATAATTCCAAGGCCTATACTTGCAAATACACTCCATAAAACAGTTATTTTTTCACCAACACATAACCCAATAATAATTGACCCAAGGCCTGAAAACACGCCTTTTAACATCACAATTTGTAATGGGTCTTTAAAAGATATTTTTCTAGTACAATTATTTTCTATTCCCCAATAAAAACATGCAAGCACTATAAATAAAGAGCCATAAGAAAACTTCAAACTCGATAGATCCTCAAATGATAAAAATAAACAAGACAATGTTATAAATAATATTCCTAGCCAAAGTCGAAAACTTATTTTTTCTTTAAAGATCAATAAGGCAATTATTGCAGTAGCTACAATTTCAAAATTGTTTAATAATGAAGCATTAGCAGCACTAGTCATATTAAGACCAAATAGTAAACAAATCGGTGCTAAAATATCTAAAATTATCATTAAAATGGTATATGGTAAATCTTTTTTACTTAATTTTCTTTCTTGTGCCTTGTTTTTTATGACTTTTCTAAATAAGGCTATTATTATCATAGCAACACCAGCTCCAAGATATAAAAATCCAGCCATTAAAGTTGGCTTTATATAAGATAATAATATTTTTGATAGCGGTGAACTAATTGCATATAAAAAAGCTGCTAATATTGAAAGAAATATTCCAATTTTCATTTGCTATTTCTCATCAAAAATAGCTTTTAATTCAACTTTATCAGCATATTTTTCTTTCCACTCACTATGTCCTTTGCATGTATCATATTCTAAAAGAGAACTTTCATCCATCTTAATTCTTATCATTAAATCAAATCTATTATCTCTATTTACAAAGTTTTTAATAACTTCAACTTGATGAATTCCTTTTACTTCTAAGCATTTATTAAAAATCATCTTTATGTCATCAAATTCTTCATCTACTACTTTTTTA
>JALEMY010000123.1 GCA_022767485.1 Erysipelotrichaceae bacterium | reverse complement strand
ATTGACAGGACTTTATACAAAGGAATATTTTTACTCAAAAGCAAGAGAAATATTAAATAATGATGAAGAAAACGAATATTTTATTATTTGTACTAATATTGAAAACTTTAAATTTTACAATGATGTTTTTGGACAAAAAGCGGGTGATGAATTATTAAAGTCAATAGCTTTGCAAATTTCAAATATTGTAACAAAAGAAGCACTTTGTGCTAGATTAAATACAGATCGTTTTGTTATTTTATTTCCTTTAAAAAACAAAGATGAAGTTATCGAAAAACTTAAACACTGTATCGATGGTCAACACTTTCAAAACTTTGTTTTAAGATTTGGAATTTATACAATAACAGATAAAAATATCGATATTAAAACTATGTGCGATAGAGCTAAGATCGCATGCGATAGCATTAAAGGAAAATATGATGTTTTTATCGCTGAATATGATGATAGAGTAAGAGAAAAGTTGTTGAAAGAAATGGCCATTGTAGAAAATATGGAAGAATCCTTAAAAAAGCAGCAATTCACATTTTATTTACAAAGCAAAATCGATTTAAAGACAAATAAAATAATTGGTGCGGAAGCTTTAGTTAGATGGGATCACCCACAATATGGATTAATTCCTCCAAACGATTTCGTAACACTATTTGAAAAAAATGGCTTTATAACTTTTTTAGATACATATATTTGGGAACAAGTGTTTATCTTTCTTGAAAATGAAAAGAAAAACAATATTCCACTAGTACCAATATCAATAAATATCTCAAGAGTTGATTTTTTCAAAATTGATCTTGTAGAATTTTTCTCGTCTTTATTAAAAAAATATGATGTAGAAGCAAAATACGTTCATTTAGAAATTACTGAAAGCGCATATATTGAAAATACTAATAAAATCATCGGTGTTATCAAAAAATTAAGAGAAATGAATTTTGTTATTGAAATGGATGATTTTGGTAGTGGGTATTCATCTTTAAATATGCTTTCAAAACTAGATGTCGATGTTATAAAACTAGATAGAAAATTTATTCAAGATGAAATAGAAAAAGAAGTTGGTGCTAATATTATTTCCTTTATCGTTTCATTAGCCCACAAGTTAAATATTTCTGTTGTAGCTGAAGGTGTAGAAAATTATTTGCATATGTCAACATTGAAAAATATGGGCTGTGATTATGCGCAAGGATATTATTTTTCAATGCCTATGAATAATAAAGCTTTTATCAAACTAATTATGGAAAAAGCAAATAAAGAAGAGATAATACAAATTAACGATAATATCAGCGAAAAAAGAAAGATTATACTAATAGATGATGATGAAAAATACGATTTAAATTTCAAAAAATATTTTTCAGAAAACTACGATGTTATTTGTTTAAAAAATATTGAGAGTGCAATGAAAGAAATTAAAGATTTAGGTGCTAATATAAGTGTAATAATCATTAATTTAGCCTTAGAATCATTTGCTAGTGAAATGTTTTTATCACAAATTCGTCATGATACATCCATATGGGAAATTCCTATTTTAGCTTTGATTGATAAACCACGCTCATGTGTTTGTGATGTTAAGTATGATTATATAGATGATTTTGTATGTAAGTATCATCCTCTTAACGATATTGCTAAAAGAATTAAGAGTTTGACTTATATAATGGAAGTAAAAAAATATTGTGTAGATTTGAAAAAAGAAGCAAGTCATGACTATACAACGAACCTTTTAAATAGAAGAGGATTTAAATGGGAAATTGAAAAAATTCGTAAGCAAGATTATCCTTTAGCTGTTTATATGTTCGATTTAGATAATTTAAAACAAATCAATGATACATATGGACATAGTAATGGTGATAAACTAATATTGTCATTTGCTAAAGTAATACGTAATAATTGCCAAGATAGCGATATTATTTGTCGTTATGGTGGAGATGAATTTTTACTTGTTTGTAAAAAGGTTGACAATGAAGAAAATGTTTTGAAAAAAGGCGAGACAATATGTCAAGAATATCACAAAAATGACGAAAAAGCTTCTTGTTCTTGTGGAGTAGTTATTTTAGATAAAACACAAAATATCTCAGCATTAAGTATCGATCAAGTTGATGAAGTATTATATAATGTCAAGAAAAATAAAAAAGGACATTGTGAAGTAAAAAGTATTAGCAAGTAAAAAATAATATCAAATTAAAAGATAATCAAAATTTATTGTAATAAAATCGATTATCTTTTTTTATACATATTAAAAGATTATGAATTATAAGATGAATGATGCAATGAATTTCACTAAAAAAAACAAATTGAAATTTTCCTTTAAATATAGACGTTTTTTTAGTACTGTGATATACTAAAATTAAACATTAATTCGAAACCTTGCTCTCTTCATAAAAACTTGTGGGGGGGGGTAACGTATAAAAAGTTATATCCAAATGGATCTAGGTAATAAATAAACCTAGGTCCATTTTTTTTGAAATAAATAAACATAAAAATGTGTAGAAACAGCTGATTCAACAAAAAATTGAGTAATTCAAAAAATCATTAATTTAATATAATGATAATTTATAATACAATTTTCTTAAGTCGAGGAGGAGTGTCAAAATGGGCATAGGGACAAAGATTAAAGAGTATAGAAA
>JALEMY010000121.1 GCA_022767485.1 Erysipelotrichaceae bacterium | reverse complement strand
AGTATCGTTAAAAGATAACCATCCGAGTTAACAAAACGTTAATTTGAGAACTCAAAAATAAATTTGAATAAAAAAATAATCCGAGATGTCAGATTATAGTTCTGATGTTTCGGATTATTTCTTTTATTGATTAAGTGATTTGATTGAAGATGGTATCTTATTAGACCAAGGCAAAAGATCTTCTAACGGTATTTTACCAATAGAATTTATTGCGTAATTTAAATAAGCTTCTGGAACTAATCCATTTGCTTTAGCTGTTTGAATTAACGAAAATAATCTAGCAGATCCATTAGCACCTTTAACATTTTTAGAGAATAAGAAATTTCTTCTTAATATAGTAAATGGCTTAATTGCTCGTTCACATATATTATTTGATAGAGGAACATGACCATCAAGTAAGAATGTTTTAGTTTCTTCTTCAACTTTTAAGAAATAGTTCACAGCTTTTGCTAAAGGAGTTCCAACTTCAGCATTGATAGAATGAAGATATTCATACATATCATTGACAAGTAGTTGATAACCTTCGCTATGTCTTCTTTCGAATATTGCTTCAGGGCCTAACTTTAATTCTGAGAATCTTGCTTCTTCATGGAATAGCTTGTCTATCTTGTTAACCATTTCCATAGCAACAGAACCTTTTAGCAATTTGCTTGGAGTTGTTTTAACAATATCATAGAAATATCTTCTAACATGAACTAAACAGCGTTGAATTTTAACATTATCACTTGCTACATCATTGTAAGCAGCATATCCATCGCAAACAAGATATCCTTTGTATCCTTTTAATAACATCTTTGTTTCTTCTGTTTCTCTAGTTTTGTTAAAGGAATATATGTAGATTGGATTATCATAATATGATGAAACATAAGCAAATATGTAGCCATTTTTCTTGCCTTCTTTAGCAAAATCAAGAACTTCTAATGGTGTTTCGTCAACATGAATTACTTTGCTAGAGCAATTTACTAATGACTTGTACAACAAATCATATAGTGGCTTTAATAATTCATCAGTAGCTAATACATAGTTAGATAGAGTCATCGTAGATAAAGGAATATTTCTATCATTAAGATATTTGCTATATCTGTATAGAGGCACTCCAAGATCATATTTAGCATTGATAATATTAGCTGCTAGAGATGGTGTACATGCACTGTGATTAAATACACTAGTTGATAGTGCTTCTACTAGCTTTCCACATTTCTTGCATGAATATATAGGAGTTATAATTTTTGTTACTAAGTATTCAGCAGGTTTAACTTCAATCTTATAAGACACATCATCTCTGATTTTATTCATTGTAGCGCCACAATTATCGCAAATAGATACTGAATCATTAATGATGGTTTTACTAGTTAATGATTCTAAATCAAGACTCTCAAAATTCTTGCTTCCTTTTGGTCTGCCGCATTTCTTCTTTGCATGTTCTTCAGCTTCATTAATAACTACAGGTTCTTTATTATCCTCTTTTGTTGAATAGAACTTATTATGGTTATTTAATTTGATGATATGAGTTTTAGTTTCGATTTTCTTTAATGCTTTTTGAAGCTTTCTCATTGCTTCTCTTAATTCACCTTTAGTTGCATCAAGTTCTTCTGATTGTTGTTTAATAATATCGTCTTTAACTTTAAGTTTCTTATCTTTTTTAGTATTCTTTTGCTTAAGTGAAGAATTTTCTTTCTTCACTGTTTTGTTTTCTTCTTTAAGTCTAGCGTTTTCTTCTAAGATAGCAGCAATTTGTTCTGGTGTAAGATTATTTAAGATATCATTATCCATAATAAAAGCTCCTTTCTTAGTATAGTTAGTTTTATAATTACAAAGTAATTATAAAACTAAAATCACAAAAAAGCAACAAAAAAGAGGCCGAATGACCTCAATACATTGAATATTTTTTCCCTTTATTCTCTATTTCACTTATTAAAGACATGCAATTTAGAATCATTAGCAATTGTTCGTTACTTAAATCTGTTTTCTCTCCTTTTTCAGGCCAAGCAAATCTTCCTTTTACCAACTTATTTTGATACAACCATATTGATTGTTCATTTGTTTGAATCATCTTTATCTGATTTTTTGATTTACCACAAAACAAATAAATACTATCAGCTCTTATTTCTCCTTCAGATTCTAGCAATCGTTTCCTTAATCCGTATATACCAAGTCTCATGTCTGTAATACCAGGGAATATATAAATATGTTTTATCCCACTAAGATCAACCATTTTTAAGTGCCATCATTACAAATTTTAAATCTTTTGTTTTGATTTTCATCCTTATACCTTCAATTTCAATATCAATTGCTTCTTCAATTTCAGTTGCTTTATTTGACAATGATTTCAATGGTACTGTTATTTCATATAACTGCTTTTTTTCTTCCTCACTAGACTTATTATACTTATCTAACCAACCGTAAAATGTTTGATATTTTATATTATTTTCCCTACAAAACTGTTTTATTGGTTCTCCACTTTCTAGATATGCTTTTACTGCTGACATTTTGTATTCTATTGAATATACTGTACATGATCTTTCTACCATAACTTTTCTTCTCCTTGTTATTAGTAGACTACCATTTTTTCTTCAATCTAGTTAGTGTGGTTATCTTTTAACGATAC
>JALEMY010000115.1 GCA_022767485.1 Erysipelotrichaceae bacterium | reverse complement strand
GCAAAGAAATTATTAAGGGTAATCTTTACACTTGAGAAAAACAATATAACTTTTGATCCTACTCTTCTTAAATAGTAGTTTTTTAGTTGTGATTAAACTAATTATTTAGTTGTTAAAGATCTCTATATTAATTCAAACTTTAGAAAATCAAAATTGAAAAATTGACGAAGAGCCATTGGCTCAAGGAAAATTTTCAATTTTTCCTCTTTTTTAAGGCTTTTTCATAATGGCTTTAAAATTTTTCTTGACTTTCTAATAGTTTGTCATCTCCTAAATAAAATATAACATAAAATGCGATAATTAAAAAGATAAAATAATTAGGTTAAAACTCTAATTTTATTCATAAGTTTTATCGTCAAAAAAACATATATAAAACTAATAAAAATGGTTTTTTATTATATCTATTTAATTACTATAGATATTATTGATAGCACTTTTCTATCAAAAAAGAATAATTGGCTAATGGTTAATTACAAAACACCTTTTTTTAATTAAATAATTAAAGTTAAGCAATATATAATTATTATTTCCTTTAAAAGATTAAAAATCGCAATATTGAACATTATTCAAATTTATGATAAAATCGTTGTGACTTTAATAAAATAAGTTCAATTTTACACTAACTTATTAGAAAGGGTATTTTATGAATATAGCAATCGTTGGAATTGGAAAATTTGGCAAAACATTAACTGAAAGCTTAGCAAAAGAAAACCACAATATCACAATCATAGATAACAAAGCCGACGTTATCGAAAGTGTTGTTGAACAATTCGATGTTATGGGTTATTGTGGAAATGCAGCAAGTTATACAACTTTAAAAGATTCCTATGTCGATAAGGCTGATTTATTTATTGCTACTACTTCCAGTGATGAAACAAACATTTTATGTTGCTTAGTAGCCAAAAAATTAGGTGTTAAAAGAACTATTGCTAGAATTAGAAACCCAGAATATGCTTTACAAGTTCAATTGATGCAAAATGAACTAGGTATTAGCTTGACATTAAATCCAGACTTAGATACTGCTCATGAAATATGTCGAACTTTAACTTTTCCAAGTGCAGTAAAAGTTGAACCTTTTGCTGAAGGAAAAGTTGATCTTGTTGAAACGAGAGTTACAAAAGATTCCTTAATTTGTAATAAATCATTAGCAGAAATCAATGAAAAATATAAGATTAATATTTTAGTTTGTGCTATTAATCGTGGTAATGAAGTGTTAATACCTAATGGTAAAACTATCATAAATGAAGGAGATTATATCTATATTTGCAGTAGTGCTAGATTAAAAACTAATTCTTTTAAAAAACTAAATTTATTTAAAAGCAATTTAAAATCCGCTTTGATCATTGGTGGTGGCCGAATCACTTATTATTTAGCAAAATTATTAATCAATCGAGGAATTAGTGTAAAAATTATTGAAAAAGATATTAATATATGCAAAACATTAAGCGAATCATTACCAGAAGCTATTATCATTAATGGTGATGCAACAAATCATGCTCTTTTAGAAGAAGAAGGAATTGCAAATAGCGATTCATTTATTACATTAACTGGACTTGATGAAACAAACATCATTCTTTCATCATACGCTAAAAATAGAAACTGCCCTAAAGTTATCACAAAAGTTAATAATCCAAGTTATAATTTGATTTTAAATAACATTGGACTTGATAGTGTTTTTTCTCCAAAAGAAATCTTTACTAATCACATTATCAGGTTTGCTCGTGGTATGGAAAATTCTCTTGAAAGTGAGTTTAAGTCCTTATATCGACTTATCGATGATAAAGTTGAAGCTTTAGAATTTATTATTTCTAAAGAGACAAAATACACTTCAATACCATTGAAAGATTTAAAGATAAAAAAAGGTTTTTTACTTGCTAGTATCGTTAGAGAAAATAGAATTATTATTCCAACAGGTACTGACACTATTAAACCATTAGATCACATTGTAATTGTCACAACGCATAAGTCGATAAAAGATGTTAGTGAAATTTTGGAGTAAAATTATGAATGTTAAGGTTATTTTTAAAACTATTGGTAAACTTTTATTAGTTGAAGCAATAATGCTTTGTTTACCTCTTATAGTAGCATTAATATATCATGAATATAATTATATTTTACCTTTTGTAATACCTATCGCTATTTTATTAATCCTAGGTCTTATTTTATCTAATATCATTAAAGATAACTCACGAATGTATGCTAAAGAAGGTTTTGCAGTTGTTGGCTTATCTTGGATTTTCATGTCTTTATTTGGTGCGCTTCCTTTTACAATTAGCGGAATCATTCCAAATTACATCGATGCATTGTTTGAAACAGTATCTGGTTTTACCACTACTGGTTCATCGATTATTTCTAATATTGATACATGGTATGATAGTGCAAAATCATTACTATTTTGGCGAAGTTTTACCCATTGGATTGGAGGAATGGGAGTACTTGTTTTTGTGATTGCTATTTTACCAAAAGATGAAGGACATAATATCCATATTATTAAAGCCGAAGCAACAGGCCCTAAAGTTGGTAAACTTGTTTCTAAGGTTAAAATTACAGCTAGAATATTGTATTTAATATATTTTTCTTTAACTATTTTATTATTTATATTATTGCTATTTGATCCTAAAATGTCGCCATTTGACTCAATGATTCATGCATTTGGAACAGCAGGAACTGGTGGGTTTGGTATTAGAAGCGAAAGCGTTGGCTATTATAGCGTATACTCACAAGTTATTATTTCAATATTTATGTTGATATTTGGTGTAAACTTTAATCTTTATTATTTAATATTAATTGGAAATTTCAAACAGGTTTTTAAAAACGAAGAATTTAAATGGTATATTAGTATTGTTATTATTTCAACTTTAGTGATTGGTATCGATATATTTTTAGATACATCATTAACTTATTCATCCATTGCTTTAGCCTTAAAAGATTCATTTTTCCAAGTTTCTTCGATTATGACAACCACTGGTTTTGCGGTGGCAGATTTTGCAAAATGGTCAACATTTTCAAAAATGTTATTATTAACATTAATGTTTATTGGCGGATGTGCTGGTTCAACAGGTGGAGGATTAAAAGTTTCAAGAATTGTCATTTTATTGAAATCAGCTAAAAGAGAATTAAAGAAAATTGTCCATCCTCGCAGTGTTAGCAACATTAAAATGGATAATGCAACTGTTGATGAAAGTGTAGTAAAAGGAGTTAACAATTACTTTGTTATCATTATGCTAATCTTTATTATTAGCATTATCATCGTCTCACTAGACCCTAATATTTTAGATTTATCTACTGTTATATCGTCCGTTGCTGCATGTTTAAATAATATAGGCCCTGGTTTAAGTGATATGATTGGACCTTTTGGTAATTATGGTGATTTTTCTTGGTTTTCTAAGTTGACATTAATTATTACTATGCTTATTGGAAGATTGGAAATATATCCTATTTTATTAATTTTTAATATTAAAAACTGGTTAAAAAGATAATACAATTAAAAAGCAACTTTAATTATTAAAATTGCTTTTTTTGTTTTCTTTAATCGTTAAATTTACTAACTTTTTAATTTATATTTTCTTTAACATTATAAGCATAATTTACTATTTTTCATGTAGTTTAATTTTTATAAATAAGTTTATCATCTATACATAAATCTAATCGCCATTAATTGTTTGTAAAGTATATAGGAAATATGCTATCATTATAAAGCAATAAGTGAAATACATTGCTTTTATAGTTTTAAGCATTAAATATTATTTCACTTTGATATTCATTATTAATAATGATAAAAAGGAGAACAATATGATTAAAACATTATTATCAATCATTACTATTTTATTTATTTTAGTCTCATTTGTGCTATTAATTTATGCAAATTCAAACACAAATAAATCAAGGAAAGTCATCGACATATCAAAAAGTGAAATTAAAAAGAAACTTAATAAGATAAGTATAATAGTTTTACTATCATCGATCTTATTTGGCGTTTTAGTTCCAGGTTCTTTCCATCAAGTAGAAGCAGGACAAGTAGCTGTTGTTAAAAGATTAGGAAAAGTTGTGAAAACGAGAACTCCTGGTACATATTTTGATTTTTATTTGACTAATACATATACTTTTTTTGACACAACAGTTCAAAGAATCGATATTAAAACCGTTTCTTATTCAAGTGATGCGCAAACAATGGAAATTCAAATGACAGTTCAATATAAAATTGATGCTTCAAAGGCAGAAAATATCTTAACTGAATATTTAACAATGGATTCATTATCACAAAGAATTGAAAAAGTTGCTGACGATAATGTAAAATCAGTATTATCGAAATATACAGCAATGAAAATCATCGAAACTAGAGCTTCTATTTCTCCTGAAGTAGAAACCATAATTAAAGAAGCTGTAGGTGATCGCTATTTTGCAACTATTACTGCAGTAAACTTAACAAATATCGACTTTACTGATGAATTTGAAAAAGCTGTAGAAGATAAAGTAGTAGCAGAACAACAAAAAGAAGCAGCAATAACTAAAGCTAAACAAGAATTAGAAGTTGCTAAATTAACAGCTCAAGCAAAAATCGAACAAGCTCGTGGTGATGCTGAAAGCCAAAAGATCATCGCTTCTGCAAGCGCTGAAGCAATGGCAATTAAAATAGTTGAACTAGCTAAAAATATTGGCTTCCCAATCACTGAAACATATACGAAATTAACTGAAGTTGAAGTAATTAATGCCTTAACTAATGAAGTTATTTCTTCTTCTTCACAAGAAAGTGTTGTTACAACAAAACCAAGTTATGGCGTTGATGTAACAAATGACACAACAAATAATACTATAACTACAACAACTACTACTTTAGTTTCTACAAATTATACAATTGATTTTGATGCTAATCATACAAAAGACGATTTAAAAGTTATTTTAGACTTTGTTCGTTACCTTGAATATTTAGAAAAATGGGATGGAAAATTACCAGAAGTAGTAAGTGGAACAGATGGCATTGAAATAATTATTCCAAACTTAAATGAAAGTGAAAATACTACTAATAATTAAATTATCTTATCATAACTTCAAAGTATAATATCAACTTTGAAGTTTTTTTTGTCTTTTCATTTATTTATTGTTATAAAGATGATAAAATACAAAGGGATATTAAATATGAAAGTAAATAATATAGACTATGAAGAAATTTGTCTTTTAGGAAAAGGTAAAGGTGGCTATTCTTATTTAGTAAAAAAAGATAATATCTATTACGTGATTAAACAAATTCATCATGAACCATGCAGTTATTATCATTTTGCAAACAAATTGGAAACGGAAGTCAAAGATTATAATAGATTAAAAGATATTGGCATATTAATGCCTAAACTTTTAGAAGTCGATTATGAAAACGAGAGAATTTTAAAAGAATATATTGAAGGAGATACGATTTTAGAATATGTAAAGCAAGATAAAGTCAAAGACATTTACTTTAAACAAATTAATAAAATATCAAACATTTTGTATTCTTTTCATTTAAATATCGATTATTTCCCAACTAATTTTATAGTTAAAGATGACATTTTGTATTACATTGACTTCGAATGTAATGAATATATGGAACAATATAACTTTAAAAATTGGGGGATTAAGTATTGGAAAAAAACAAAGGAACTATTAGATTATTTAAAGAAATGTTAGTTTAATTAATCATATATGTCGCACGTTAACTTAGGAGGTTTTTTATGTTTTCATTAAATCATTTTTTGTGGCTTTTAATTTGTGCTTGTCTTATAGTATTATTACTATACGTTTTTAAAATCAAAAAGGTTTCATTTAATCATGCTTTAACTATTCTTGTAATAACATGCTTTATCAGTGAATTTGTTAAAGCTTCAGTAAATATGATAGCAATTGATGAAGCAAATATTACTAAAGGATTCATTTTAGATCCTAAAGATTTACCATTTCATCTATGCTCAATTCAAATGTTTTTCTTTATTGCTTTAAAATTTTTTGTTAAAAATGAAAAAACAAAAGACACTCTTTTAGGATTTATGATTCCAACACTTCTTATAGGTGGAATTATGGCTATCTTTATCCCAACTGTTGGCACTTCTTTTAAAAATGTTCAAGTATACCAATATTTTCTATACCATATGATGATCATATTTTTTGCTATATATTGTTTAGAAAATAAGATTGTTGATTATAAATGGACTCATTTAAAACAAAACCTTATAATTATGGTATTTCTTGCTTTTTTCGCACTATGGATAAACTCTATGTTATCTGGTGTAATCGAAAGTCCAAATTTCTTTTATATCACCCGTCCTCCAATGGAAAATCTACCAATTTTAAATTTAAATAATGGTTGGTATGCTTATTTTTTAACACTTGTAACGCTAGTAATATTATTATTTACAAGTTTTAATGCGATAGTGATGCTAATATATAAAAAAAGGAGATGAATAATATGGGATAAACTCCTTTAAAAGATATGAAAAGAAATATCTTATTAATAAAGAACAATACGATTTATTATTAAATGAATTATTGCAGACAATGCGTTATGATAAATATAGCAATAATGGAAATTACTATAATATCTATAATATCTATTACGATACTTTAGATAATAATATTATTCGACTTTCGACAAACAAACCTAAGTTTAAAGAAAAATTACGTTTACGTAGTTACAAAGAAAGTATTAAAGATGATGATGAGGTTTTTTTAGAAATTAAAAGAAAGATTAATGGTATCGTAACTAAAAGAAGAGTTTCACTAACTTTAAGTGAAGCAAATAAGTTTGTAAACGAAGGGATAAAACCTTTAAAAGACGATTACTCATCAAAGCAAATAATCGCTGAAATTTCCTATTTTTTAAGTGTTAATAAAGTTATTCCAAAATTATATTTATCTTATCAAAGAATTGCTTTAATAGGAATTGATGACCCTAATTTGCGAATAACATTTGATCGTCAAATCATCACAAGAAGGGAAGACGTATCTTTAAAATCCCCTAAATATGGGATAGATATTTTAAAAGATAATCATTATATTTTAGAAATAAAAGTTAATGGGGCTATACCAATTAACTTAGCAAAAATATTATCTAGTTATAAAGTATATCCAACATCATTTTCAAAATATGGTGAAGAGTACAAAATGGAGGTAAAAAAACATGATTTATATTAATTTTTTAACTATATTTGATTCTATATTAGAAGATAAAATTAATCTTCAATCTTTTTTAATTGTTTTGTTTTGCTCACTAATAAGTGGAATTATCGTTAGTTTAGTATATCTTTTTACCCATAAAAAAGAGATTTATAATCAATCTATGCCAATAACGATTTTAATTATGCCAATACTCGTTTCTATGGTCTTAGCATTAGTTGGTAATAATGTTGCTGGTGCTTTTAGTTTAATGGGGGTATTCTCACTTATTCGTTTTCGTTCAGAACAAGGAAGTTTAAAAGATATAGCCTACTTATTTATTGGTGTTGCTTCAGGTCTTGCTTTAGGACTTGGCTTTATTGCCTATGGCTTTTTAGTATGTTTTTTACTTTCTATTGTCTTGATTTTATTATCATATATCCATTATGGAGAAGTTAAAAGCAATATGATGTGTTTAAAAATTGTTGTTCCTGAAAATTTAAATTATCAAAATATTTTTGATGAGGTAATAAAAAAATATACAAAATATTATAAATTAGAAAAAATTAGAACTACTGACTTTGGTACTATGTTTGAATTAAGATACATAATTATGGTAAACAAAGATTTTAACTCACATCAAATGATCGATGAGATTCGTTGCTTAAATGGAAATTTAAATGTTACCTTAAATGTTACTAGTAATAGTTTAGAATAAATGCTGATTACAGCATTTTTTTTAAAGGAAAATGTGCTAGAATTATTTTTATAAAAAAGAAGGTGTATTATCATGTGGCTAATTCTTTCTTTAATTGCTGCCTTATCAACATCATTAACAACAATATTTGCTAAAATTGGAATCAATAATGTAAAATCTAATTTTGCCACATTTTATCGCAGTGGAATTATAATTATTTGTTGTGTGATAATATGTTTTATTAGTAAAAGTTATCAGCAAATTTCTTCTTTATCATTATTTAATTGGCTATTTTTATCATTATCTGCAATTGCTAGTGGTTGTTCATGGCTTTGTTATTATAAAGCATTAAAGATTTCAAATATCAATAAAGTAGCACCTATTGATAAATCAAGTTACATTTTATCTAGTATATTATTTCTTATCTTTTTCTTTGATGATACCACAAAGGGTGGAGACGTTTTAACAATTTGTATGATTTTATTATCTAGTTCCTTAATTTTTATTGGAACAATATTAATGATAAATAAACAAAAAAATGAAAATGTTCAATCAAAAAAATGGCTTATATATGCTATTTTATCAGCTATTTTTGCAAGTGTTGTTTCCCTATTTGTCAAAATAGGATTAAGCGATATTCCTTCTGATTTAGGAACCTTAATTCGTTCAATTATCGTGTTTATTTTTACTTTTTTTGTCGTAATTTTCAAAAAAGATTATCGAGGAGTTAGAAAAATAGATGGTAAAAGTTGGTTGTTTTTAACTTTATCTGGTTTAGCTACTAACGTTGCGTGGTTATGTGAATATTACGCATTAAATATGACAAATTCGAATCCTATAGCTATTAATTCTATTACAAAATTATCGATTTTATTAACGATGTTTTTTAGCTATTTTATACTTAAAGAAAAGTTTTCAAAAAAGTCACTACTTGGCTTGTCTTTATTAACTAGTGGTATAGTCGTAATCATTATTTTTAGCTTATAGTTTTAATGTTTTTTTGTTTTTTTTATTATTAATTTTGCTATTTCCATAATAAATAATGGAGCAATAATAAGAGCTAAACCTATTAAATATAAATATAATTTTAAAATTTTTAGATTAAAAACAATACGTAATGGGGTAAATAAAACAACTATCATCATAACAAGCGAAACTAATGCTGCAATATTAAGTTTTTTATTTGTAAAAATGCCAATTTCAAATAAAGATTTTTCTGATCTCATATTATACGAATGCACTATTTGCGATAATGATAAAACCATAAACGCTAATGTTTGGCCATCTTGTAAACTACCACCATATATTTCACCAATTTTAAAGCCAATTAATGTTAATATAGCAATCATGCACCCTTGGAAAAAAATCTTAATTCCCAATTTATTTGCAAAAACACTTTCATTTTTATTTCTAGGCTTTTGCAACATAATATCTTCTTTAATTTCTTCCATTCCTAAAGCGATAGATGGAAAACTATCAGTTACTAAATTAACCCATAACAACTGCATGGAAAGAAGAGGTGAAGTATGCCAAATAAGCATTGCAAAAAAGACGATTAATACTTCACCAATATTCGTACTTAGTAAAAAACTAATGACTTTTTTAATATTTGAATATATCCCTCTTCCATATTTAATAGCATCTACGATCGTAGCAAAATTATCATCTGTTAAAATCATATCTGATGCTTGTTTACTAACATCTGTTCCATTAATACCCATTGCACAACCGATGTCTGCAGCTTTTAAAGCAGGGGCATCATTAACGCCATCTCCAGTCATAGCAACAACATGATTCTTTTTTTGCCATGCTTTGACAATTTTAATTTTATTTTCTGGTGAAACTCTAGCATATACAGTTATTTTTTCAATTTGATCAGATAATTGCTCTTCACTTAATGAATCAAGTTCTTTTCCTGTAATGGCAATATCACCATCATTAAATATGCCAATTTCTTTGGCTATAGCTTTTGCAGTAATAATATGGTCACCTGTAATCATAATTGGCTTTATATTCGCTTTTTTACATGTTTTTACTGACTCTTTTACTTCAATTCTTGGAGGATCAATCATTCCTAAAAGTCCCATAAAAATCAAATCTTTTTCAATTTCTTCTTCACTTAATGCATTTATATTACCAACTTCTTTATATGCTATTGCAATCACTCTTAATGCCTTTTCACTCATTTCATCGTTATATTTTTTAGCAAGTAACATATTACCTTTGATACATTTTAAAGAAAGCATATCAAAAGCCCCTTTTACTATTACAACATTTTTTCCTTCTATTACATTGATAGATGTCATTAGTTTCCTATTAGAATCAAATGGAATTTCTTTTATCCTTGGATATTTTTCATTTAATGATTTTTGCTGATAACCATTTATATAAGCAGCATAGATTATCGCTGTTTCTGTAGGATCTCCAATAGATGTAATTTGATTATTATCAACATTTACTACTCCATTACAACAAAGTGTTGCATAACACAATAGTTTTTTTACCTTATCACTATTTTTATTGCAAATATCTTCAATACTTGCTTCATCATCTACATAAGATTTAACTAAAGTCATTTTATTTTGGGTTAAAGTCCCTGTTTTATCTGAACAAATAATCGATGCGCTACCTAAAGTTTCTACAGCAACTAAAGTACGAACCAGAGCATTTTTATTAGCCATTTTTTGCACGCCAATTGATAAAGCAATAGTAACAATAACCAATAATCCTTCAGGAATTGCCGATACGGCCAAAGAAACTGCAATCATAAATATTTCAAGTGGAGGAAGGGAAAAAATTAATCCAATAACAAAAATAATCGCACAAGAAACTAAAGCAATAATTCCTAAAATTTTCCCAAGTTGTGCTAATTTTTTTTGAAGTGGCGTTTTACTTTTCTCTTCATTATTTAAAAGATTAGCTATCTTTCCCATTTGCGTATTCATTCCAGTAGCATACACAATAGCTTTGCCGCTACCATAAGTTATTGAACACCCAGAAAAAACTTTATTACTTTGATCTCCTATAGGAGCATCATCTAACACTTTTGCATCGGCAGATTTATCTACAGGTAATGATTCTCCAGTTAATGCTGCTTCCTCACTTTTTAATGAAACACTTGATAATAATACACAATCAGCTGGAACACTATCTCCAGCTTCAAGAAAAATGACATCACCTGGAAGTAAATTACTAGCATCTATTTTTATTTCTTTTTTATTTCTTAATACCTTAGCTTGTAATGATGATAATTTATTTAAAGCTTCCAGTGCTTTTTCAGCCTTATTTTCTTGCATCATTCCCATAAATGCATTTATTATAACTATTGCTATAATAAGAATTGGCTCAAAAAATTCTTTAGGTTTTTTTTCTATAAAGGCAAGAATAAAAGAAATTATTGCAGCAACGATTAATATTATAATCATAACATCTTTAAATTGGGCAAAAAACATTACTATCTTTTTCTTTTTCTTTTTTTCCTTAAGTTTGTTTAATCCATAAGTTTTTCTTAATTCATTCACTTGATTATCATTCAAACCATTATTAATATCAACACCATATTTTGCAATTACTTGTTCTTTTTCCATAATTTTCTCCTTTATAATATTATTAATTTTTTTTAAAGCAGTTTATTCATAAATAAAAAAGACTTACACAAAAAATGTATAAGTCTTGTCATTTCAAGTTAAACCAGATAGATATCGGTTGTTGATTTAACTACGAGTATCTCGTCGACTACTCCCTTTATAAAAATATACTAACAAAGATAAAAAAATATGTCAAGTCATTACTTTAATGGTTTTAAGACGATTTTTAGTGATACAACATCTCCTTCTTGATATGTATCATAATTATTATTACTAACGTAATTTAAAATTTGATAGGAATCGAAATAGTATTCTTTATTTGGGTCATTAAAGACAAAAGCGTTGGTTGTAAGGTGAGTTTTTTCACCATCGCTATCAAGTTTAATATCTACATTATATTTATCAATATGTACTTTTAAATCACAATTATATTGGTTTGTCTTGTGATAATTATATTCATTTCTTATAGCGCTAATAGCTCCATTTTGTGCTTCTATTATATCGCTATATAAAAAACAATTTAATAATTCATTCAATCTATGGATTATAACAACATCTTCATCATCTAAATATTTTAAATCATATCTTGAATGAATCATGCTAATCACATCAAATGGAATAAGCTGATGCTCTTTATAATTAAAGATATTAATCTCTGACATAAAATATTGTTCAATTTTATTTCTGAGCACTCTAATAGCTTTATAAAAAGAATCAAATTCAATGGTTTCATCATCAATTTCTATCATCCATTTTCCTTTATATTCATCGGCAAATTTATTGTTATAATCATCGTAAACTTGTTGAAGATAGACATTCATATCACCATAAATTGCATCGTTTTTAACAATCACTTCTCCATCTTGATGAAGTTCTAAAGCATAATCGTTTCCAAGCATGCAATATGAATGGTTTTTAAGCGGCATATAATATGACATTTTAGTAGCGATATTTGAAAGAACTTCCATTGGAACAATATCTGGATTTGTCGCTGATATGAAAAAGTGGATATTTGATAGGTCACTATTATAAATAAGTCTATTTATTACTTCCCATATTTCTTCTTGTTTTTTATAAAAGCCCGCACAGTTATCTATAAAAACAATAATTGGCCTATATGGCATGCTATCATTAATTCTATCATTTGCAATGGATTCAATTTCTTCTAAGTTTTCTAAAAATTCAGTCGGACTATCCATTATAGGATATAAAAAATAATTAGATGTATCATACTTTTTATAACTTTTGTTTGCAAAATGGCCGTTAAAAACAACAAAATTGATTTCATCTTCACCATGTTCAGTCATTAATCTATCAATAACATCAATAAAATAAGATGTTTTTGATGATAGTTTCTTACCAATTGCAATTAAATTATCTATTTCATCAAGATAAGCATACTTTTCTTCTTTATCAACAGTACCATTTCCTATATATATTTCTATTCTTTCCATATTTTCTCCCTATAAATATTAATATTTATTTTTATCGCATATAATTTATATTACAAAATATATAATATCCAATTAAATCAATTTTATATCAAATATTTTATATGGCTATTATATCATAATCATAATTTTAAATAAATCCGAATTTTTTATGACACATGGCGTCTTATAATTTATATATAATATAATAAAGTTATTGTTTTTTTTGTCAATAAAAATTAAAATATTATTAGACATTACAATATAGATTTAATTATTAATATTTATAAGAAGGAAGCGGTTTTAATGGATGATAATAAAGACTCAATGATTAAAAATATTAGAAAGAAGTACAAATTTACACAATTACAAGTTAGTAAAGTATTAGGTATTAGTGTTAGGAATTATCGTGATAAAGAAAGAAAAAAAGCGTCGTTTACTCAAGAAGAAATTATGAGAATAATCGAATTATTTGATTTAAATGAAAGACAAGTATACGAAATTTTCTACTTGGATTGTTTGGACTCAACATTTTATAATGATGAAAAACATATTGGAGCCTTAAGCGTCGAACAAATAAAAAAATCTATAAAAAACAAATGATATAAATCATCATTTTAATGCATATATTTTAGTGGTGATTTTATGTATAGAGAAATTTTAACAAAAGCAATCATTGCTAAAGGTCAAAGAAAAATCAAAGAAAAAAGAGAAGTTAATATTAATAAACAAATATCAAAAATATTAGGTTGTTGGATTATTAATCATAAAAGCAAGACGAATGTTATTAAACAAAATATTATAATTGAAGGCACATATGATGCATATTTTTGGTATGGTTACGAATTTGATAGTAAATGTGATTTACATTATGAGCAATTTTCCTATTCTTATGAAATACCATATACATTTACACAAGATAGTGTTTTACTTGATGAAAAAATGGAAATTAAAGAATATGTAAGTAAGGTGCCAACATGTGTATCGATGGATTTTTTAGATGATAAAATTTCAATAGATGTTGACTTTCAATTTGATATCGATATTATAGGAGAAACAAAACTAAAAATTAAAGTTGATGATATTGTTATTGATCAAATGATCGATACAAATTACGTTAAAGAAAAGAAAGAGTAATGAATGGCAATCAAAATGAACAAATATCAAGACTTACAGTACAAATTGCATTTTTAAGTGCAATTATTTTTGCTGTTAGTTTAAGTATTAGTGCTATTTTTATGTATATTAATATAATAAATAATCCTTATAATATAAAAAGCAAATTAAAGAAAATATATAAAATATCACTTCTTGCTTCAATCATTTTTTTAATTTGTAATATTTATTTTTTTATACTTTCATATGATGACTACAAAAACGAAAAATCAAAAGCTACGTTTGACTATTATGAAGCGAATGTTTTATCGCTTACTGCACAATCTATTCGCTTTAATACATTGTTAAAATATCCAGAAAGAATACTCGGTGCCGAAGACATAATATGATGCTTCATGTTTGATTTAGTCAATATTTGACGAATAAAACATTGTTTTTTTAAAAAAAAAATAGTAAAATATAGACATAAAACATTTTTTTTAAGAAAGGACTGGTTTTTATGGATTTTTTGCTTTTTTTAACTCAATTTAATCGATATGTTGATCCGATTGTTAGAGCATTAGGAGATAAATTTTTGTGGCTATCTGAAATAACTTTTGGATCGATATTCGTTCGTCTAATTCTTTCTATTTTATGTGGCGGTGTATTAGGTGCTGAAAGAGCGATGAAAAGACATGCTGCAGGATTTAGAACTTATATTTTAGTAGCGGTTGGTGCAGCAATTGGTGGATTTACTAATCAATTCATCTATGAGGCTTTCGATACGGGTGATGTTGCACGTATTGCAAATGGGGTTGTAACAGGTATAGGTTTTTTAGGTGCCGGAACAATTTTAGTTACTTCTAGAAATAAAATTAAAGGTTTAACTACTGCTGCTGCTTTATGGGCTTGTGGTTGCATGGGACTTTCTATTGGACATGGATTTTATACTTTAGGTTTAGCAGCTGGATTAATTATCTTTTTAATTTTATCGGTTACTCCACCTATTGAAAATTTCTTTATCGATCATGCTCGTTCATTTACGCTACATGTCGAATTAAATGCTCGTACAGACTTAAAATTACTAATTAATTATTTAAGAGAACACGGATATTCAATCAGCAATGTTGAGCATAATATTGCTTATGCTTCATCTGGCTTATCTGTTTATAGTATCTCATTAATTCTTCCTGAAAATAAAGGTAAAAAAGCACTATCACAAACTCAAGTATGCAATCAAATAAAAGAATTGGAATATGTAAACTACGCAGAAATATTACTTTAATATAACAAATGTTTTTTAAGAGTTAATTCAATAAATAAATTAACTCTTTTTTTTTGCTTTTTTTATTTTTTATCATTTTCATTTATGAAAATGATACTATTCACTTTTACTTCATATTATGCTACAATCTATTTGCTATAAATAATAGTGGGGTGAAATAATGTTATTTTATATGTTTTCATTTAAATATCTAAATTCTATTATATGTTTATTAATTGGATTAATAATTACTATTTTGACAATTATTATTACACTTAAACTTGTAAAAAATAAAAGTGAACAAGAAAAATTATTACCGGTTAAAATCTCTTTTTACGTTTTACTAGTTTTAGAAATAATGAAAATTTATTATTTGATTTCAAGAGATGGCGGCTTTAATGCTAATCGCTTCCCTATTGTGTTTTGTTCTTTAGTCTTATATACTTATCCTCTTTTTTGTTTTAAGAAAAATAAGCTTAGCGATTTTGCAATGGGAATGAGTGTATTACCATGTCTTATTTCAATCATATTCGTCTTTTTAACAGTTGGTGATGCTGATATGATGCAAAATGGAAAATTTAATATAATCCATTTTCATTCAGTGATTTATCATCTAATAATGTTTGGAGTTAGCGTTTATTTGATTTTTTCAAAATTATATACATTTAAGTTTAAAAAATTCTATGGAATTTCACTTGGATTAGCTAGTTATGTTTTAATGGCAACAATACTTACAGTATTTATTAAAGGAGATATTTCTTTTTTTGGCTTTGGCTTTAATGGTAGTCCAGTATTTGGTTTTTTATATAATAAAGTTGGCTATTTTCCAGGTAACTTATTAATAATAATTTTAATGACTTTTGTATCATTTTTACTATATGGATTAATAGCTATTTGCCAAAAAGGAGGTAAAAAAAATGCTTAATAATATTTTACTAATAATAACTTCTTTATTTATTCCTGCATTTATATTTTTAGGATTACACTTATACAATTACTCAAACGAACGCAAACTATCGCGTATTTTAATAATAACAACTTTATCGTTAGAATTACTAAGATTTTTCTATAACGCATCATTTTATGAAAAAGCTAAAACACCAAGCGGCTATCTTACATTTTCCTTTATCACCTTCTTAATCGTGTTTGGCTTATTTGCAACATTTAATCAGACAAAATTAGGTGTTTTCTTTAAAAAGGTATTTACTTTTTCCTTTTTTATCCCCACAGTATTTGCACTTTTTGCTCCTAGAGTTTATTTAAGTGAGAAGATAACAATAGATGGCGTAGAAAAATATTTAGATACTTATAGTGTCCTTCCTTGTTTGTATTTTATTGAATGTGGCTTACTAATTACATTAGGAATTGTTTTCTTTAAGCAAATTAAAGATGACAGTTTAAAAAATCACCAAATATCAGCGCTTTACGCACTAATAGTTTATGTCTTATATACCCTTATTAGTATTGCAACAAAATATACTTGGGAAATCAATTATAGTTATGATATCAACTTTTTCTTATCGGTGTTTGTTCCTATTATTTTTATGGACCTTACTTATATAATCTTATTTATCATTTCAAAGAAAAAAGCAAAGGAATAAAGTATTATCTATGGATTATTCATTTAGATTAGTGTTTTTTGTATGTAATCTTTTAGGAACTATTTTTGGTATATTATTTCTATTTTTATCCTTAAAGTTTTTTAAAGATAAGCCATATGAAAAGAAAATCATTCCTATTAGAGTTGTGTTTTTTATCCTAGTATTTTTAGAAATCATAAAAATTTATTATTTAATCTCTGCTCATGGAACATTTAATCCCAAATCATATCCTATAATATATTGTTCTTGTGCTATGTATTTTTATGGAATAATTGGATTTAGCAAGAAAGATAATATCGTAAGTAGAGTTGCTAAAGCAAATATGATAATTGTTTTTATCGTTATGGGTGTTTTATATCATTTTATCTTTCCAGGGCTTGATAAAACAACCAATTTAGAAGGTTTTATATTGCATATCCATTCTCGTGTATATCATATTTTACTTATGTACGTAGCAATTTATATGTTAATCAATAAAATGTATGATTTTCGTTTTAAGGATTGCATTTTTCTTGCAATATTTAATAGTTCATATTTTATTTTCTCTACCATACTTAGTCTTTTCATCAAGGGGGAAATTTCTAATTTTGGTCCAGAAAGTGCTGAATTATCTTGGTTTTATGACATAGTAGGCTATGCACCAGGTAATTTGATTTTATGTATTTTAGCATCATTATTTAGTGTGTTGATTTATTCATCTATAAACTTTTTTAAAAAAAACAAACAATTAAAAAAGGTTGCTTAGAAACATTAAGTTTCTAAACAACCCCTTTTTTTTTAATATTATTCTGCTAAGAATAGATGGCCTTTTAATACTAAATAAACTAAATCAAGAACACATAAAACCCAAAATGCACCAAAGAAAGCAAACACTAAAAGAGCTAATAAACTAATAGTATCTTTTTTCTTTAATAAAATTGAAAGTCTTACAAGGAATTCTACAACCCATCCTACAAAAGGAATAAGTAATAATAAAACTTGAATTAATCTTGATTGCTTATTAAACCAAACATCAAATGTCATTTATTTTTCCCCCTTCAATAAATTATCTAAATTAATTATATCATTTTCACTACACTTTGTTAATAATAATATACTATTTTTCTAAGAAACTATATATTTTTTTTGCAGCAACTATTCCATCGTTCATCGCAGTAACAACATAAGATGGTCCTGATACACAATCTCCGCCTGCAAATACTAATTCATTGGACGTTTGCATATTTTCATTAACAATAATTCCACCCCATGAATTAGTTTTTATATCTTGTAATATTGAAGTGTCAATCGATGATGAAATAGCTTCTATTACTAAAGATGAAGCAATAGTAAAATTGGAATTTTTAATTTCAACAGGATATGGACGAGACGTTTTATCATCTATAAGTTTCATCATTACACATTCTGTAGCTACTACACTATCTTTTCCAATGAACCTTACAGGATTAGTTAAAAAACAAAATTCTATATTTTCATTTTTTGCTTGCAATATTTCATTTTTTCTTGCTGGCATTTCATTTTCACTTCTACGATAAACAATGCTAACATTAGCATTAAACTTTCTTTTAGCAACACGTGCAGCATCGATCGCTGTATTTCCTCCACCAATTACGATAATGTCTTTAACATTTTGATATGCATCTAAATTATTTTCATACATGTCTTTTAAAAACAAATTGGCATCAACAATATTTTTGATGTTTTCATTTTCAATATTCATCTTTTTTCCAACACTAGCACCAATTGCTAAAAAAATCGCATCATATTTTTCGCATAATGAAGAAATAAATATATCTTTTCCTAATGCTTTATTTAATATGAAATTAACACCTAAAGATTTTAATTCATCTATTTTTTTTACGACAATATTTTTATCTAAAACAAAATCTGGTATTCCATAAGTCAATATTCCTCCTGGAGTTGAATATGAATCATATATATCAATATTTACTCCTTTTAAAGCTAATACTTCCCCACATGCAAGACCTGCAGGGCCAGAACCAATAATAGCTACTTTTTTATCAATTTTATTAATAATTCTCTTTTCATCACTTGAAAAAGAAGAAACAAATTGTTCAATAAGAGGAATATTTACCGCCTTGTTAATTTTGTTTTTTATACAATGTCCCATACATTGTTTTTCACTAGGACATACTAATGAACAAATAGAAGGTAGCGTTGTGGTTTCATCTAATACTTTTTTAGCCTCTTTAAAATTTCCTTCTTGAACTTTTTTAATCATTAATGGAATATTGTTATGGTTTAAACAACCATCAACACATGTTGGTTTTTTACATTGTAAGCATTCGTTTGCAAGTTTAATTATTTCATTTTCATTCATAAATCTATCAATCCTTTTATAAATGTATTATAATACTAGTTGAGGTAAATGAAAATGAAAAAAAAATTAATTAGAAAATACGCACGAGCAATTGCAATAAAAGGTATCGGACTTAGAAAAGATCAACAGGTTGAAATATCAGCACCTACAAGTGCTAGTGATTTCGTAGAAATTCTTGTTGATGAACTTTATAAAAATAATGCTTCAAGAGTCATAATTAATTGGCAAAACCCCGCAATTAATAAATTGAAATACAAATATCAAAGTTTGAAAACATTAAAAGAACTTCCAGAATATGAATTATCAAAAGCCAAATATTATTATGATAATAGAATTGCCCATATTTCTATTTCATCACCTGATCCAAAAGCTAGCAAAGGACTAAATTTTGAAAAGTTAAAAGAAGAAATGAAAGTTCGACAATGCTTAAATAAATATTTATCAGATCCATATATGGCTTCAAAAGTACAATGGTGTGTAGCAGCAATACCTAATAAAACTTGGGCTAAAAAAGTATTTCCTAATATGAGTAGTGCTAAAGCAATTGAAGCATTATGGGATGCTATATTAAAAGCAAATCACATCGATGAGCAATCAGACCCTATTATCAATTGGCAAGAACATGCAAATACTTTACATTCCTTGGCCAAAAAGCTAAACGACTATAATTTTTCCTATTTAAAATATTATTCAAGTAATGGCACTAATTTTTCTATTGGACTTGTAAAAAATCACATATGGGCTGGTGGCTCTGAAGGAAATATTGATGACATTCCAGAATTCAACCCTAATATGCCAACTGAAGAAATATTTACTATGCCACATAAAGAAAAAGTTAATGGTAAAGTTGTATCGACAAAACCATTATCATATCAAGGAAATTTAATTGAAGATTTCTATTTGATCTTTAAAGATGGTAAAGTTGTAGAAGCAAAAGCCAAAAAAGGACAAAAAACACTAGACGCATTACTTGATGTTGACGAAGGAAGTAGGATGTTAGGAGAAGTAGCTTTAGTTCCTTATCATTCTCCAATTAGCCAATCAAATATCTTATTTTATAATACTTTATTTGATGAAAATGCTAGTTGCCACCTTGCTATTGGAAATGCTTATAGCATGAATATTAAAGATGGCACTATAGTTGATGAAGAAAAGTTGCTTCCTTTAGGGTACAACAAATCACTAATTCATGTTGATTTCATGATAGGAAGTAGTGATTTATCAATAATTGGTGTTAAAGAAGATGGTAGTGAAGTTGTCATTTTCAAAGATGGCGATTATGCAATATAAAGATTTAAAATATTGTTAATCTTATATTAGCAATATTTTTTATGATATTATTTTTTGAGGTTATTTGTTATGGAAAAAAATATTTATGATAAAGCAGATTTTATTGTAACTGGAGCCACAGGCTATGTTGGCAATGTAATTGTTAAAAGATTATTAAAAGATGGAAAAAAAGTTGTTGGTTTAATAAGAAATGAAAAAAAGGCAAATATCGTTTTTAAAGATGAAAAACCAATATTAATAAAAGGTGATATTTTAGATGATGAAGTGATAGAAAAACTATTTGAACATGCTAATAATAACACTATAGTAATCCACACTGCAGCGCAAATATCAATTGGTGAAATAAGTAAAGATGAACTTTATGATGTCAACGTTAATGGAACCAAAAAAATATGTGAAGCATGTGTAAAGCATAAAGTTTTTAAACTATTACACATTTCTTCAAGTGAAGCTATTCCTGATAGTTTAAAATTACTTCCTGATTTAAGCAATTACGTTCCTTCCCCTAAAAAAGTAAGAAGTGGATACAATCGTTCTAAATCAATGGCAGATGAAGTAGTATTAAACTATGTTAATAAATATGATTTAAATGCTTCTATTTTAATTATTGCTGGCGTTTTAGGACCTGGTGATTATTCTCTTTCTCATATGAGTCAAGTGTTTATTGATTATATTAATGGGAAACTTCCAGTTTCAATTCAAGGTGGATATAATGATTTTGATATTCGCGATTTTGTCGATGTTTTAGATAATATAGTTAACAATTCCCAAAAAAAAGAAGCATACTTATTTGCCAATCGTCCTGATTCAATTAATGAACTTTTAGGATATGTTAAAGAAAAAATGAATTTAAAGAAAATTGGCACTTTCCCTTTGTTTTTTGCTTACCTATGTCTTCCATTTTTATGGGTATATGCAAAAATTAGCAATACACGTCCTTTATATACATTAAGTGCCCTACATTCTTTACATGCTGATGTCAACTATAACTTAGATAAAGTAAAAAAAGAATTTAACTATAAAACCAGAGATTTAAAAGAAACTGTTAATGATCATATCGACTTTTTATTAGAAAATGGATATATAAAACAATGAGATATTTATTAATTTATTATACAGGGACAAATAATACCCAATACCTATGCAAAGAACTTGAAAAAAAATTAAAAAATGATGGTCATATAGTTGATATTTTTAAAATTAAAAGTGATAGCGATATTATCGATACATCTAGTTATGATTACATTGGACTTTCCTATCCAATATATGGTTTTAATTCACCAATGCCATTTAACAAATACTTAAGAAAACTCAAATTTAATAAAAATCAAAAGTATTTTATTTTTAAAAATAGTGGCGAAGTATTTGCGATGAATAATACTTCATCGCGTGTCATTAAACGAATTATGAAGAAGAAAAAAAGTATATTTGTTGGTGAATATCATTTTGTGATGCCATATAACATTCACTTTCGCTTTGAAGATGAATTTATCTATCAAGCATTTAAATACAATGAAAAATTGTTAGAAGTAATGCTTTATAATATAAATCATGATATCTTATATTATCCAAAAAGTAATTTATTATATGAAATTGCTAGTTTTTTTGTTTCCATACAAAAAATTGGTGGCAATGTAAATTCATTTTTCTATAAAGTAGATAATAAAAAATGTAATAAATGTAAGCTTTGTATAGCAAATTGTCCTCATAATAATATAAAAATTAAAAACGGAACAATTAAGTTTTCACATCATTGTGATATGTGCATGGCTTGTAGCTTTTTTTGTAAACAAGATGCTATTTCTATCGGATTTTTAAACAATTGGAAAGTTAATGGTGCTTATGATTTTAATAAAATTGAAAATATGCAAGATGATATAAAGCCTTACATAACTTCTAATTCTAAAGGCTTTTATAAATGCTTTATTAAATATTTTGAAAATATCGACAATATGTATACTAATATTAAAAATATGGGCGAATAATACCCATATTTTTAATTTTTTTTAAAAACATTTATGATTTCATGAACAAATAAAGGAATCATAGAAAATAGTAAAATGA
>JALEMY010000084.1 GCA_022767485.1 Erysipelotrichaceae bacterium | reverse complement strand
AAATCGATTTTCTTTCCTTTTAAAGATTTTAAACTATTTTTTATAAATGATAGCTTAGGATTAGCTTCAACTCCACTAATTTCTATAAAAGAAATATGGTTGTTATTTAAAGATTCAACGACGTTTTGGTATATGCCATTTTTCTTTATAGATCCTTTTCCATAAACTAGCAAAACATTTTTAAAATCATAAGATTTAATAATTTCCCCAATTTTTAGATAACTATTTTTACCAAAATACATTTTGGTAGGGCTAATAAATACAAAATCATTCATGATAAAATACCTCATATATTCTTTCGTTTAATTTTTTTATTTTTTCTTCATTTATTTTTAATACTTTTCTATCGTAAGTTAAAAAGCCATTAGTTTCATCTTCAACATCGCTAAGTTGTGTATAAATACAGCCAGCTAATGGATAAGATAAATTATCGATTATTTCTTCATATAATTTAATAATACCATCATTATATGATTTTTCATCTTTAAAACTTTTATAGCCATATTCGTTTTTACTATAAACATGATTGTTTACTCTATATGAGTATCCACCAAATTCACTTATGATAATCGGTTTATTCTTCAAAATATTATTCAGTTTTATCTTTTTAAAATAAATATGTAAACTTTCAAAATCACTATAATTTGCTTTAAACCAGCCAGAAGTAGAGTCAATTAAGCGTGTTGAGTCATAATCTTTTACAATCTTATAATACTCGTCACTATCATGTTGTCCCCATCCTTCATTGAATAATGTATAAATAGCAATGCAAGGAACATTATATAAGTATTTAATTGTTTCAAGCAATGATTTTTTGTAAATTGATTTTTGTTTTTCGCTGATATTTTTATTTTTATCACTTATATTTTTAAGACCGATTGTCGGTAAAACTGTTTGTTTAAAAAAGGAATATTGTCCATTATTTACAATATCTTGAATGACAATCATTCCATATAAATCACAATAATAATAAAACCTTAGAGGTTCAATTTTTATATGTTTTCTTAAACAATTAAAGCCTAAACGTTTCATTGTTAATATGTCATCTTCATATGCCAAATAAGAAGATGGTGTATATATTCCATCAGGAAAGTAACCTTGATCTAAAACACCATTGATAAAATATGGTTTATTATTTAATAAAAAGTAATTGTCATTGCATGAAAACTTACGCATAGCAAAATAACTACTTACTTCATCGTTTTTGGTCTTTATAGTAATTTTATATAAAAATGGATTATCTGGAGTCCATAAAATCATATTATCAATATTGATTTCAAATATTTTAAGTTCAGACTTTTCATTATAAATCACTTTATCATTTTCAAAAATTTTAACGGCGGCACTATTTGCTTTACTATTTATAATTAATCTAACTTTTTTTGAGTCAATATCTGGAGTAATAGTTAACATACTAATATAATCATCGCTTACTCCTTCAAGCCAAACACTTTGCCATATTCCAGAACATGGTGTATACCACATGCCTTTATTATTATCGCATTGTTTGCCATAAGGATATGTTTTATCTAATGTATCTATTACACATATAACTATTTCATTTTCTCCTTTTGTTACATATGGTTTTATATTTATTATTATTGGTAAGTAACCTAAATCATGTGTTATAACAAGATTATTATTGATATATACCTCACTTAGTTGATCGCAAGCATCAATATGTAAAATCAATTGATCGTTTGCAATTGCTTTATCATATACAAAAGTCTTTCTATAATATAAAAATTGATTTTTTAAAACTCTTTCATTTATATTAGACAATACAGATTCAACACAATAAGGAACGATTATAGTTTGATCATAACTAGTTGGTAATTGATGATTATTAGAGATTTTAAAATCCCATGTGCCATTTAAATTTAAATAACTTTTCCTAATAAGTTGTGGTCGAGGGTATTCGTTCAAGGGATGGTTTTTATCAAATTGTTCTATATACTTACTTAACATGTTTTTCGCCCCTTTTTTATTATAAAATATTTTGTCAAATTTATAAATATAATTTATAAAAAAAGCAAATACTACTATTGGTGATATTATGAATGATAATTTGTATTTACAAAACGAAAAAGAAAAATATAATAATGATAAAAATAAAACGATTGTATTTGATGAAATGCAATCTGGTCCAATGGAAGAACCTGTTTTAATTGCATATGATATTTATATAAAAAAATTTAAAAAATATCAAAATAATATTAAGAAAAAAAGAACATAGCAATAAATAAGGTTCTTACGCTTTATTGGGTATAGAACTATAAAAATTTAATAATTCAAATATATTATTGGAAGGATTAAGAGAAAAAATTGAAAAACATTTTTTAAATAGATTGACTAAATTACATCTTCCATATAAAATACGTTTGA
>JALEMY010000109.1 GCA_022767485.1 Erysipelotrichaceae bacterium | reverse complement strand
TATCGGGATAGCATCAAATGTTAAAAGCAAAAATTATTATAAAGAAAATGTGGATTATACTATTAGTGTCGATGATGTTTCTTCATTTAAAATGATGAAGTATGTAGCATTAAATGAAGGAATAATGATTGGTATTTCCTCGTCTTGTGCTTTATCTGGAGCAATTTTAGCAATAAAAAAGCACCATTATAAAAATGTTGTGGTCATTTGTCCTGATGGATACGAACGTTATTTGAGTAACGAATATTTATTTTATTTAGAAAATGTTGATAAAAGTAAAATTACCAGTGATTTAGCTAAAATGTATAATCACTTATTCACTATAAATAAAAATAATGACATTTTTTTAAAATATTTTATTTCAAATGAAGAAATAAAAAGAATATATAGTCTTTTATTAAGTGATGCTAAAAGTATTTATCAAAATGATCCAGCAGCACAATCGCTTGATGAAGTTATTAATTTATATCCTGGATTTTATGCCATTTTTGTCTATCGTATCGCCCATGTTTTATGGCTTCATGAAGAATATTATATCGCTAGAACAATGAGCGAAATTGCCCATGAAAAGACAGGAATTGATATTCATCCACAAGCGAAAATTGACAAAGGCTTATGTATCGATCATGGAACGGGTATCGTTATTGGTCAAACATGTGTCATTGGAAAAAACGTTAGAATTTATCAAGGAGTAACTTTAGGAGCAAAATCATTAAATAAACCAAGTGAGGTTAAAAATATTAAAAGACACCCGACGATAAAAGATAATGTTATTATTTATTCTAATGCTTCAATATTAGGTGGAGATACGACTATTGGAGAAAATAGTATTATCGGTGCTAATACATTCATTACATCATCTATTTTAAAAGATACGATGGTCTATTTAAATCAAAAGCAATATCAAATAATAAAACAAAAAAAGTAAAAGAAAGCCAAATATCATTGACTTTCTTTTTGTATTAGGAAGATAAAATTGCATCTACTATCAAATTGTACCCTGCTGTTTGTGGATGAATGCCATCAGGACAATATGTTGTATAATTGCTAGCATTCCATAAAGTGAAAATATCTATATATTTACAATTTTTTTCTTCAACAACTTCTTTGATGGCTTGGTTTGTTTTTATTCTTCCTTCTTGTGCGGACCATGTACTATAAGACATACTTAAGCAAATAATTGTAATATTTTCATTTGCCATACGAATCTTATCAATAATATATGAATATGCTCCTTTAACCGATTCTAATTCATGAAAATTGTTGTCTGTAATATCACCAATTTCACCGATAGTAGAATTGTATGTTGCATCATTATTTCCAAAATAAATAAATGCATAATCAGACATAGCAAGTTCTTTTTTAACATTTGCTAAATTTACAACATAAGTTCCACATATCGAAAATATTTCTGGACGTGCATTACAATATCCTGTGGTTGAGCCACTAATTGCTTCATTATACATAGTCATATCAAAACGGTCGACTAACTGCTCACACCAAAATGTAGGTCTATTGTCGTTATAAGCAGTTACTTTAACATCAGATATTGAATCACCAAATACAGTAAAAGTTTTGTTCGTTAAGTTTCCAGCATTTAATTTAATATTTTTTTGCATGTATTCTTTATCTTTTACATGTATCAAAACATCATCATATCCGACATTATAAACATAAAATCTAACATTACAGCTACCTTCTTTTAAACCGTTTATACAATCAAACTCATCTGGAGCAACAATAGATAAATCATCTGATACTATTTCAAAAATAGCACTTTGATCTTCATATAAAGAGGCTAAATTATATTGCTCATTAACAGCAATTTCTATTTCATCATAGGGAATAATACTATCGATTTTTAAAATATCATCTTCACTATTATTTGATTGACTTAAGTTATTTGAACTTTCATTTACGCTTATTGATTCCTCAATAGATGAAGTTTCTTTACTATTGCTTTCATCAATAGAAGATAAATCACTAGATAAACTATCAGTTATATTATTTGAACAAGAAGAAATAATTAATGCTATAAAGGCAAAACAAGATATATATTTTTCTTTTTTCATATTAAATTGTCCTTTCAATATTATTTTATCACATTTAAAACAAAAAAAGAGACAAATACTTAATTGATGTGTATTATTATTGCTTTAATGAGAGTAATATATGATAATTTTATAGAAAACACTTTACAATTTAAAAGTTTATAAGACATATTAGTCAAATATTAATATTAATAAATGCATATATTATAGTAGTGATTTTGCATGAAGTATTATTTAGTTGGCATTAAAAGGGCGGAACTTAATAAAATATTAGTAGTTTAAAATATTTTCGTTTAGTAAAAAGTCATATAGACCAATAATATAAACACCATAATTATTATAATGTGGTTTAATAGAGTCTTTAATAATAATAATCTTTTTAAAAGCATCATTAATATGAAGAAGGGATTTTTGTTCTTGCTTGATTTTATCT
>JALEMY010000108.1 GCA_022767485.1 Erysipelotrichaceae bacterium | reverse complement strand
GATTACAAATTATATTATTTTGGCGATGAAGTATTATATGAATCAAAAGATAAAGTTAACTACAATGATTTTATACATAAGGATTCAAATGATGAAACACAAACGTTAAATCTTTTTGTAATGTATGATTATGGAATGCATGAAGAAGGTCAAGTAACTACTTTATTAGATGGAAATTTAATATGGTTTAATCCAAAAGATTATGGAATAGATACACTTGTTGCAGGAGACGAACTAGTAATTAAATATACTGGAGAATATGAAGTTCAAGAAACATATCCTGGTAGTGTAAATGTTGATAAAATGACTATTCAATCAATCGAAGTTATAGAGGCTGATATTGTTGAATTTACTGTTTCTGCCGTTCCAGGAAGTGATGAATTAAATTTAGTTCCAGTTGATTCTAAATATAATAATTATAAATTATTAAATGAAGGATATGTTGTATCTCAAGATGAAACATTTAAAAAATATGATGAGTATCCTGAAAATACCATTTTATATGCTTCATTGCCAAAAACAACAGGATCTATAAGAGTGGATGGTTTATACGATTATAATCCTAGAGAGAAAATTATTCCTACAGGACAATACCAATTATCAATTATCGATAGTGGTAATTATATTGTAGATGAATTATCACATGATGCAGGAATGTATACTCCTGGTACGAAACTAGAATTCTATTCTCATCCTATTATGGATGTTGATTTAGCAATGTATGTAAACGATGAATTTTACGATATTCAATATAGTATAAAAGTTAATGATAGATATATGTGGAAATATACATTTGTTATGCCAGCTGAAGATGTTGTAATAAAATTTTATATCCATAGTATTGAGTATACTGATGTTCGAAACGCTTTGAATTTACCTGAACTTTCTTATAAAGATATTGTAGAGGTTAGATATGAAAGAGGTTATATTGGAGTTGCTCCAGGTATGTTAACAAATATTACATATAGTAGTGATATGGAAGATAAAAATAAGGTAATGAGTTTACTTGAAATGACCGTATATGAAGATGCTTCTGATAACTGGCAAGTAACTGGTGGTGGATATACATTATATTCAATATTTACTAATGATCAAAGATATGACATTGAGATTACAAATGGCTATATTTCAAACAATCAAAAACATTATAAATTTGTAGGTGAATATGTTTCATTTGAATACCCTAAATTGGAAACACATGGATTTGTTTCTTATCAAGAAACTGCAGAAGTATGGTGGAATGAAACATTTATTTGTGAAATACCAATGGATGAATTAGAGTTTAAACAAGTCGATTCTTACGTTTCCACTGAAGGAGGTATTGTAGGTGACTGGATCGTAAAAACAGAATTTGGTGATTTATATTTTCCAGAACCTAAAATTTTTGAAAATTTAAACACCTATGAATTAACAGGATTATCTTTATTTAAATTAGTAGAAAAATATTCAAATTGGTGGATCTCTCCAAATGGTCAACCAGTTCAAATAGAAGAATAAGTAGTAAAAGAGGATGGTGTTTTGATGGCAAAGTTTAAGCCTGGAGATAAGGCTTGGATAGTAGAATCTACCATCTTTGTTGTAGAAGTTGAAATAGTAAAATATTCTGGTGGTTTTTATTTAATAAAATATCCAAAGAAAAGTGCTGGTTATAAAGTGAGAGAATCAAGACTTTATAAATCGGAAGCAGAAGCTAAAGGTAACATAAAATAATAAAATGAAGTTCCTCAATCCTTAATTGGAAAGAGGAATTTTTTATATCTTGATAATTACCCTTTTTAAAGCGATAAATATGTCACATAATCTTAACTGATTATGGGTTTTTAGAAAGGATGTGATTTTATGGTTGCTTTTAATATTGCAACTAAAAGTTTTACAAATCTAGATTGTAGTATCTGTAAAGAGGGCAAAGTAGCAAATAGATAATTGACTGAAATTTTACGCTATCAAGATAGTAATCGTCAACTTATAGTTTAACATAAAAAGGAAAGGTATTTTTTACTCGCAAAAGCAACAGAATATGTCTTATTATCCCGTTTGAATCTCGATATGAAATGAAACGAAGCTTTCTTAGCAATTACTAATTTTTTTGCAAAAATTAAAAATAATTTCACCATTATGGGTAGGAATTTAAATCCCTACAACTAAAAATATGAAGATCGAGCCTAGGATTTTTTGTTCAAAAATTATAGTTCAAACGGTGACGTTTTTTCCTAGGGAATATATTTTCTTGTTAATAGTTAACCAAGATATTTGATCAACTTTTATGCTTTCATGAAAATCGTATATTCTTATTTGATACTTGCTATAGAAACTAGAAGTATATACAAAGCAATTTTTATCCGTTTCATCTTTTTATATACCACTAGTTTTTTAACATAATCAGCAGAATTAATTTTTTCATTTAACAATATATTTTTTTTATTAATAAAAAAGTGATAATTATTTTTATTATGTGCTATAATAAAAAGCCAAAGGGGTTTAAAGGTATGGATGAAGAAATAATAAATAAAGATAATAAAAATAATAAAAATGAAGTAGATATGACTAGTGGAAATTTACTAAAAAAACTATTTTTTGTATCTCTTCCATTAATTTTCTCTGGTATTTTACAACTATTATATAATGCTGCTGATTTAATTGTTTGTGGAATGTTTGGCTCAGATCATGCTATTGCTGCAATTTCTTCCACTAATGCTTTAATAAACTTAATAATAAATTTATTTTTAGGTTTAAGTGTTGGCGCTAATGTCTTAATGGCTAAATGTAAAGGTGAAAAAAACTCAATTAAAGGCCAAAGAGTTGCATATACATCGATGATTTTAGCTGTGGTAAGTGGAATTATTATTTCTTTGTTTGGCTTTTTTATGTCTAAGTTTTTCTTAAAACTTATGGGTACCCCTTTAGATGTCATTGATTTGTCTGCGGCCTATTTAAAAATATATTTTCTAGGCGTTCCTTTTTCAATGATTTTTAATTTTGGATCCTCACTTCTTCGTGCTGTTGGCGACACGAAAAGGCCTTTTTATTTTCTAGCTTTTTCAGGTTTATTCAATGTGATATTAAATTTGTTTTTCGTCATTGTATGCAAATTAGATGTGAAAGGTGTAGCATTAGCTACAATTATTTCTCAAGGTATTTCATCTTTACTAATCATTATATGTCTACTTAAAAACAAAGGATTTTTCCATTTTAAATTAAAAGAACTTCATTTTTATTATAAAGAAGCTAAAGAAATAATAAAAATAGGTTTACCAGCAGGAATTCAAGGAACTATTTTTTCACTTTCTAACGTTTTGATTCAATCAAGTATTAATAGCCTTGGTACTAATGTTATGGATGGAAATGGCGCCTCATCATCACTTGAAGGCTTTGTTTATGTAGCGATGAATTCAGTTGCTACATCTTGTGTAGCCTTTGTTTCGGCAAACTTTGGGGCGAAAAATATTGTAAATATTAAAAAAGTTATCGGTTATGCTTGCTTAATTATTGTCTTGATGAATTTATTTGTCGGTGCCTTTATCATATCTTTTCAAGACCAACTATTGAGTTTATATATTTCTCATATTGAAGCATTAGATGCTGCGAAAAGTCGGTTAATTATTATCATTGTGACATACTTTTTGTGTGGACTTATGGATACATTTGCTTATTCGATTAGAGGTCTTGGCCATTCAATTACTCCAACAATTGTTTCTCTTTTAGGAATATGTGGTATTAGAATATTATGGATATACACCATTTTTAATATAGAAAAATTCCATAACCTATCATGCATTGCTATTTCCTATCCTATTTCATGGATAATAACAGCAATTATTCAACTTATTATTTTAAAAACAGTATATAAAAAGATTAAATATAGTAAATAATGCTACACATATGAGTAATAATATGTGTAGTATTCGCTTCTTTTTATTGACAAAATAGTATTTTTTAAATAAATTATGAGTTGAAAGGTGTATGAAAGATGAAAAAAAACAGAGGAAAATTTTTCGAGTTTGTAAAAAAAATCTTTAGAATATTTAGTAAGAAACCAAAATTTATTTATCTTGGGGAAAAACTAACTGACAAGGCAATTTATCTTTCAAATCATGTTGGTGCTACAGTTCCTTTTAAAATGGAACTTTACTTTCCTCTTGAGTTTCGTTTTTGGGGCACATATGAAATGAATGGCTCATTAAAAGAAGTATATCGTTATCTGTCCAAAATCTATTTTCATCAAAAAAAGCATATTCCTTTATGGATTTGCTATATTATAAGCATCGTTGCGGCTCCTTTTATGAAATGTTTTTATAAAGGTATTCGTTTGATATCTACATATCCAGATGGCAGAATGGTAATTACTATGAAACAATCTTTGGAAGTAGCTTTAAATAGCGATAATAGTTTTGTTATTTTCCCTGAGGATTCATCAAAAGGCTACTTTGATTTTTTAAAAGGTTTTCATCCAGGTTTTTTTGCTTTTGCAAAAAGATGTTATGAAAAACATCAAATAGATTTTCCAATTTATCTAATGTATTATCAACGATTAAATAATACTTTTATCGTCGATAAACCAATAATGTTTTCTACTTTAAATCAGATTAATTCCAATATGAAAGAAGTCGCTAATTTATATTTAAAAAGAATCAATGAAATAGCAGCTTTTAATGAAAAAGATATATTTAGTGAACAAAATAATCCTACTCATTTTATGAAAAGATAAAAAAATGACCTTTGATGTAATGTTATTGCACCATTACTAAAAGGTCATTTTATTTTAATTTTTATAAAGTTTACACTTATTAAAAAGTTACTTAATAGATAATAAATAAGCTTTACTACTTAAATCATCACAAGTAAAATTCTTAGTAAGTTTTTGATAATTAATAGTAACTTTATTATCCTTTACTTTTATCATATCGCTTATATCAAAATTGGTATTATTAATTAAATCGCTAAGAATAAATTTTTTATTTTTCATATCGTTTGCAAAAGATATTCTTAAAACTCTAATGTGATTTGAAAAGATAGCTACGTTATTTACTTCACTATCAATTTTAAAAGAAACATCAACTTCATATTTATCATCATCTTCAAAATTTATTCTTTTAAATGTTCCTATCGCATAATTATTATTAAAGTCTTTGCCAGCAACAACATATGGTTGCTCTTTTACTTTTTTAACTTTTGGTAATGATGTGTTTCTAGAAACGATACTTGGGCATAATTGTTTAACTTCATGATTTGTAACATTATCGCACCAATATTGTCCAAATTTATAACTATCTAAGAATTTTTCTTTTGAAACATGAATTTTACCGCCTACATAACTTGGTGATATTCTTCTATAACGTAAAGCTGCTATTGTTTCGTTTTCTTTATTGTGGAAAGAAGTGTCTGGAGTTATATTTTTAACTACACACATTTTATTTCTTTCAATACCAAGTGCCATACCTAAGATAACACCAAGATATAATTCATCTTCACAATTGATAACACATTTTTGTTGCTTTAATAGATATGAAACACGATTTAATGTTGAGTTTGTCGATAATTCTTCTGTTACATCATAACTTCTAAACACTTCAGAAAAATCAGTAACTTTATCGATATATTTTTTCATTTCCTTATTCCAAGGAAAGTCATATTTTAAATTTTCTTCTTCACCTGATTCAAAACCATTAACAGGGCCAATACACATCGCATTTTCAATGATTAGTTCAGGATAAATTTCATTAGCAAGTTTAGTAAGCATTTTTCTAAATGATACTTCATTACAATAAATTCCCCAGTCAACTTTCCAATAGGAAACATTGGCATATTTTGACCATTCAAGTCTTTTTTTAAAAAAGCTCTTAAGACCTTTAATTGATCTTTTATAAGCATTTCCACTACCTTGTGCACATACCCAAATGCCAACACCTTTCCAACCATAAGACATAATTTTATCAACCATTTGTTTTAATTTTTCTTGTGGTTTTCCTTTAAAACTTGGGAAACGATCATTTTTAATAATATGCGATGCAAAAGGATAATCCTCTTTTACATTATAACTATATGGAACATCCCATCCATCATCTAAAATAAAATATAAATCTTGTCTAAAACCTTCGTAAGCATTTACTAAACCATTTTCACCAAAAATAGCTTTTTCATCTAAATAATCTCTATTGCTAACGCCTTTTGTTTGACAAAGCAAGTTTTGAGCTTGCCAAGTACAATAATAATCGTATGTTTTCATATTACACCTCTGGATTTAATGTTTTTTTATAAAATTCTTCTTGCATTTTTAAAGAAATATCATCTTCTTTAATCATTTTAATAACTTTAGATAAATTATCAGCATACGTATTAATTAAATATTCGCCTTTTAAAGCGCTTGCACCGGTTGGATCACCTGCGATATGATATGGATAATTACCATACCAGCCAATTGCTGTAAAGACGTTGTTTTCTGCTAAAAACTCATTTCTTAACAATGGCATAGTTTGTGAAGGATCAATTCTATCTAAATGAACTGTCTCATTATTAGTATATAAAATTTCACTAGTTTCCATTAAATCAGCATGCCCAGAGCCTTTTAATGGTCCTCCATTTAATTTTAAAAATTCTTTTCTTTGACTTTCTGTTAATGTGTGAGCACGATACACATAAACGATATATGGGTGGTATTTTTCTAAACGTGATTGTGCAAAATAATTCATAAAATTAATTGCCCCACCATGACTATTTAAGATTATGATTTTCTTATAGCCATTTCGCGCTAGTTCATCGCATAATTCTTCCAATATTTCATATTGTAATTTGCTTGATAATGATAAGCAACCACATCTATGTTGAGCTTCACTAATTATTCCATATGGAGCTATTGGAACTACTAGCGCTTCTTCAATCGTACAAGCTTTATTAGCGATTGCTTTTGCGATAAACATATCTGTTCCTAAAGGTAATTGATTACCATGTTTTTCAAGACAACCAACAGGAATAATTGCTACTCCTTTTGTTACTTTTAAAGAGTCTTTAAATTCACTAGCTGTTAAATCTTCCCAGTTCATTGTTTTTCTCCTTTTTATCTTACTTGTTCAATTCTCATTAAATTAGAGCCGTTAACTTGTCTTGCAATACCTGCGATAATAATTACCATATCACCTTTTTTAATAAATGGTAGTTGTTTTGTTTTATCCATTGCTCTAATGGTAATTTCTTCGGTCGAATAATATTCATCAAATTGATGTGGAAATACATTCCATGATATAGATAATTTATGGTAAACTTTATCGTCCATTACGAAAGCTATAATTGGTGCTTCGGGACGAAAACGACTAACCATTCTAGCTGTCGTACCACTTTTTGTACATACGACAATAGCTTTTGCATTTAAATCAATTGAAGCATTAACACTTGAATGACTTAAGGCATCAGCAACATTTTTTATTGTAAAATTAATATCTTTAAACGCTTTACTATAATCGATGTTAGATTCTGTGTCCACACAAATTTTAGCCATAGTTTTTACAACATCAATTGGGTATTGTCCAACCGCTGTTTCACCAGACAACATAACACAACTAGAACCATCGTAAACGGCATTTGCAACATCTGAGACTTCCGCTCTAGTTGGGCGGAAATTATGTGTCATTGATTCAAGCATTTCCGTTGCGGTGATGACAATTTTACCAGCAAGATATGCTTTTTTAATCATTTGTTTTTGAATAGTTGGAATTTTTTCAATTGGAATTTCTACTCCTAAGTCTCCTCTTGCTACCATTACACCAACTACATAATTCATAATATCATCAAGATTGTCTATACCCTCTTTGTTTTCAATCTTGGCAATAAGTGCGATACTTTGACCATTTTTAGAATCAAGATAATCTCTAACTTGCTTTACTTCATCACCAGTTGATACAAAAGAACATGCGATGTATTCAACATCATTTTTTAAGGCAAAGTTCATGTCGTCAATATCTTTTGGCCTTATAAATGGTAAAGACAAGTGAACTCCAGGAAAGTGCATATTTTTATGATTGCCAATTGTGCCATTTGTTAAAGCTTTACAATAAATCAAATTGTTTTCTATTTTCTCAATTAATAAATCCAATACACCATCGTTTAATAATACATGGCCACCTACAAAAACATCATTTGCGATATGTGGATAATTAACTGGTACTACATTATCCTTCGCACTAATTGCTTCACCAGTTAAAATAATCTTATCGCCAATATTAACTTTTATTGGGTTATCAACTTGTCCTGTTCTTACTTCTGGTCCCTTTATATCGACCATTATTGCTAAAGGAACCTTCAAGTCTGATCTTACTTTTTTAATTAAGTCTATTCTTTTTTGACTTATTTGATAATCCCCATGTGCCATATTTAATCTAGCTACATCCATACCTGATTTAACCATTTCACATAACACTTCATAAGAATCTGTTGATGGTCCAAGTGTACATACAATTTTTGTCTTTCGCATAGAATACTTCCTCCAGTTAATATTATACATCTTTTCTAAAAATAATCATTATTTATTTTCTATCTATAGTGACATTTTTTGCACTATTTTGTATACAAATAATTTTATCAAATTAACAATTATTTTCAATATGTAAGATATAACATATTGTTTGAAAAACAAAAGTGTTTATTATATAATAAGGAAAAGGAGTGAACAACAATGAAAAAAAAGTTCCTTGTTTGTGTGATTTTCCTTTTTATCCTATCATTATCTTCTTGTAATATTATAAAGAAGTATTCTAAATATTCTGATAGTTATAAATACCATGTGTTAAATGATTCTGGTGAAACCTATAATAACACAGTTACAAATATTGATATCGATTGGATTTCAGGAAAAGTAGTAGTTGAACAAACAGATAAGTATGATGGTGTAACGGTAATTGAAAAATTAAATAGTGGCCCTAAAAAGAATAATTATTTATGCCATGTATTTCACGATTATTCTGACTTATCGATAAAATATTGTGCTTCAAATATTTCTTTGCCTGCTGTTGATAAAGATCTATACGTCTATTTACCAGAAAATATGAACTTTTCTGAATTGAAAATAAGTATGGTCTCTGGAAGTATAATTATACTTGGTGGCAATATTAAAGAAATTGAAATAGATAGTGTTTCTTCATCAACTAAAATAGACAATACAATCTTTGAAGAATTATCGTTTGATTCTGTAAGTGGCAATTTGAATTGTAAGTTGACAAATGCTACAAAAAATATCGAATTTGATTCTGTAAGCGGTAGTGTTATTTTAGCATTACCTAGCGATGTTTCTGGCTTTAAAGTCAAATTAGACTCTATTTCTGGAATGCTAGTTTCTTCAGATTTTGGTTTACAAATTAAAAATAACGGGGTTTATAGTTACTTAGATGAAAGAATCATTATTGATGTGGAAACAAATAGCGGTAATCTAACATTGGTAAAATATAGTATCGCTAGCGAATGATTTTTTGTTTTATTTATAAAACAATTTTATTATTTGAAATTTTTGTTGCGTAAAAAGAAAAAACAAAGTATAATTTTCCTCGAAGTTAAGGAGAGTGATTTATATGAAAAAGAATTATTCTTTTAATAAGTCATATGATTGTCGCTTTTCTTCGTCACTTCATTTTTCAATAAATTATATAAAAATAGGGGTTTTATCCTTTTATAAAGGGTAATTCCCTTTTTTTTGTCATTTGAAAGGAGAAAAAAATTATATGGCAGAAAAATTATTACTTGGTCCTAAAGATAGGCCAAAAACAGGAAGATGGATTGCTCTTAGTTTTCAACATGTTTTTGCGATGTTTTCAGCTACTGTTTTAGTTCCACTTCAAACTGGTCTTCCAGTATCAGTAGCCTTGTTTTCATCAGGAATTGGAACATTGATTTACATTTTATGCACTAAAAAGAAAGTTCCAATTTACCTAGGCTCATCGTTTGCTTATATCGCCTATATTCAAAGCGCAAGTTTGTCATTTGGTGTAGGAGCAGCGCTAACAGGCTTATTGATGGTCGGTTTAATTTATATGCTAATTTCCATTGTAATAACATTAATTGGTAGTGAATGGCTAGATAAATTATTGCCTCCAGTAGTAGTAGGACCAGTAATTATGGTTATCGGACTTGGATTATCTTCAGTAGCTTGTGGCAGTGCTGGATTGATAAGCAGTAAAGATGTAGTTCAAGATTGGAGAATAATTGTTGTTTCATTAATTACAATGTTTATTATTGCGGTAGTGGCAATTAAGGCAAAGGGATTTTTAAAAGTAATACCATTTTTAATCGGTATCGTATGCGGATATGTTTTAGCAGTTATATTAGGCTTTATTCCATTTAAAGATTATGGAAGTATCATTGACTTTACATCTTTAGTCGATGTATTAAAACAACCAGCAAAATGGTTTGCTTTACCACAATTTCAAATTCTAGGATGGGAAAATCAAGAAATTGGTGCTGGAATTTCAATGGTTAAAATAAATTTTGCTGCAGCAATTAGCGTTATTCCTTTAGCATTTGTAACTATGTGTGAACATATTGGAGACCACAAGGTTTTAGGTCAAATAACAGGAGAAAATTATTTGAAAGATCCAGGATTGAATCGCACATTATTAGGTGATGGCTTAGCAACTTCAGTCGCTGCATTAATCGGTGGCCCTGCAAATACTTCATATGGTGAAAACACATCGGTTGTTGGTATGACAAGAATTGGTTCTGTTTGGGTTACAGGTGGTGCTGCAGTCATAGCAATATTACTATCCTTTTCAAATATTTTCACAACATTTATCCAAACAATACCAAGTGCAGTAATGGGTGGAGTATGTTTAATTCTATATGGATTTATCGCTGCTAATGGTTTAAAAACTTTAATTAATGCTAAAGTTGATATGAAGGATACTAGAAATTTAATCATCGTTTCCGTAATCTTAGTAATTGGTATTGGTGGAGCAACGATAAAATATGGCTTTGTTGAATTTACAAGTATGGCTTTATCTGCCATTGTTGGTATTTTATTAAATAAATTATTACCTAAATCAAAACAACAACCAGAATTACAAGAAAATTAAAAAATTGTGAAAAATATAACAAGTTTTTTCACAAAAGTATCAAATATATTTGATAAATAATGCAAATAGTGCTATCATTAAACAGGTGAAAGCCAAAATAATTTTTATAATGGAGGAATTTATAAAATGGCAAAAGAAAAAGTTGTTCGTGTAGCTATTAATGGTTTTGGAAGAATTGGAAGACTTGCATTTAGACAAATGTTCAATGCTAAGGGATACAAAGTTGTTGCAATCAACGATTTAACTTCTCCTAAAATGTTAGCTCACTTATTAAAGTATGATTCTGCTCAAGGCAGATATGCATTAGCTGACAGCGTAAAATGTTCTGCTGATGATGAAGCTCAAGGTTGGATTGAAGTAGCTGGTAAGAAAATCAACATCTATGCTGAAAAAGATGCAAATAATTGCCCTTGGAAAAAATTAAAAGTTGATGTTGTATTAGAATGTACTGGTTTTTACTGTTCAAAAGAAAAATCAATGGCACATATTAATGCCGGCGCTAAAAAAGTTGTTATTTCAGCTCCAGCTGGCAAAGATTTAAAGACAATCGTATTTAACGTTAACCATGAAACATTAACTGCTGATGATCAAATCATTTCTGCAGCATCATGTACTACAAACTGTTTAGCTCCTATGGCTAAAGCATTAAATGATTTTGCACCAATTCAATCTGGTATTATGACAACTGTTCACGCATATACAGGTGACCAAATGGTTCTTGATGGACCACACAGAAAAGGTGATTTAAGAAGAGCTAGAGCTGCAGCATGTTCAATCGTTCCAAACTCAACAGGCGCTGCAAAAGCAATCGGTCTTGTTATTCCTGAATTAAATGGAAAACTTATCGGATCTGCTCAACGTGTACCAGTTCCTACAGGTTCAACAACACTTTTAGTTGCTGTAGTTAAATCAGATAATGAAGTTAGCAAAGATACAATCAACGCATATATGAAATCAGTTGCTAATGAATCTTATGGATACACAGAAGAACAACTTGTTTCATCTGATATCGTTGGTAGTACATTCGGATCAATTTTTGATGCAACTCAAACTATGGTTATTAGTTTAGGAAATGGTTTATACCAAGTTCAAGTTGTTGCATGGTATGATAATGAAAATTCATACACATCTCAAATGGTTCGTACAATTAAATATTTTTCAAACATTCAATAGTTGATAATATTAATTTAATAACAAAAGCGCAAGATTAATTCTTGTGCTTTTTTATTATTGCAATAAAAAAATATTCTTGTATTATAATGATATTGTGATATAATAAAATTTGCTCTTATTTGTATAAAAGGCAGAGGAAAAAAATTGAAAAGAAAAAGAATATTTTTAGACTTATTTAGCGAAATAAAATCTTCTAATTATAATTCATCCAAGCTTATGTTCAGTATTGTGAATTTAGCTCTTTTTTTTATAGGATTATTAATGGCTATTATCGATTTATTCACTAGTCAATATGTATCACTTTTTGTTGGATTAACTTTTTCAATTCTATCTTTTATCAATTACATATTATCAAGATGTCAAAATTTTAAGCAGTACATTGTAAACTTATTATTTACAATTGAAACTATAGCTATCGTATTGTTTTTTATAATATATGGAATGTCAAATGGCTTTAGCATATTATGGATATTACTTATTCCTTTATTCTCATGCTTTGTTTTTGGCCAAAAGAACGGAAGTTTATATTCTTTTATGGTTTTATTTTTATTAATTTTATTATTTTGGACACCACTTGGAAATATATTATTACAATACGAATATACTAATGAATTTAAACTTCGCTTTCCTATTTTATATATTTCAATATATGCTTTATCTATTTTTACTGGATTTGTTTTACAAAAGACAAATCGTCGTTTATCTATTTTAGAAGAAAAGTATTATCATTTATATCGTCATGATGAATTGACAAGTTTATATAATCGTTATGGCTTTAATGAAAGATTAAACAAATATTTTGAAGAATTATCAAATCAAAGTGTTTCTATGTTGATTGTTGATTTAGATGACTTTAAAAATGTTAATGATATATTTGGTCATAGTCATGGTGACGTAGTATTGCAAGAAGTTGCAAAAATTATAAAAAGGAACATTTCAAGTCAATGTATTTATTGTCGTTGGGGTGGAGAAGAGTTTACAATCTTTATAGCTTGTCAAGATGACCCTATGGAAATTGCAAGCAAAATAAGTAAAGATATTGTTAATATGAGTTTTAATAAATCACAAAATGTAATTAATCTAACTGTTAGTATTGGAATTTGTACAGCAAGCAATATTTCTAATGTTTCTGCTGAAGAAATGTTTATTCAAGCAGACAAATGCTTATATGAATCGAAAAATAATGGTAAAAATATAATTACAAAAACAACAATATAAAAGACTTTAAAGTTTTCATCACTTTAAAGTCTTTTAATTTACTAATATAGAATCAATGCATATGCTCCAGTTGTAGTAAGAATTATACCTGTAATCAATACGTAAGTAGATGATGTAAAGAAATATATTAATGCTTGCATCACACCACTTACTAAAAATAATGAGGCAGCAATAATGCTAATAATAAACCAGGCCTTTTTTCCTTTTTTAACTAAAAAATAAATAAATAGTGATAATCCATAAATTGCAATAATAATACCAATAATTAAGTTGATCCATTTGCCTAGTTGTGATTTAAAAACTAATAGTAAAATACCAACTGCAATTATGAGTAGTCCTAATAGTAAATATAAGGTAGCGTCCTTTTTATCTTTTGCTAAGTTTTTCCTAATCAATTTTTTAATACTAGTTGAAACATATAATACACCAATCAATAAAAGTAAAATACCCACAAGTTGTAAAACAATATTGATTGATGAATTTTTTAAAACAAGTAAAATAATTCCAAAAAATGCTACAGCGAATCCTGCAAGTCTTATTGCAGTATAACTAACAATATTTTTAACGTTAGTCATTTTTATTACCTCCTTTAATTTTTTTTGAATAATATTCACCTAATAATACTATTGCCACTCCTATTATAAAACTAATAATTGAGAAAACAATAGTCATTACATCAAATTTTACATTATAGTCTTGAAGAGTTTTATAAATGATACTAAATGGAGAAGCTACTAATAAGCCTAAAATTGTAAAATAAACTGTTTTAGGATATCTTTTCATCATTTTTATAATGAGTTTTGAAACAAAAACTAAGCCTATAACACAACCAATAGCAAAACATAGTATTGTAAGTAACATCCCAAGATAGTTATTATATGAAAAATTAAATATATTATTTAATAAATCTTTTAATGTATTCATTACAAATACATAATAACCAAATGCCATTAATACTAAAGAGCCACTAACTCCAGGTATTACCATAGATGAGGCTGAAATAATACCAAGAATAAAAACGATAATATAATTTTTAAAATCATAAGTTAATACTTCTGAATTATTAGTATTAATTAATGGAAGGGCTACGATGATAATTATTGCTATGATAAAACTAATAATATCTCTAAAATGCAATTTTCCTTCTTTTGACTTATTAAAAATTTGAAAGAGACTTCCTAAAAGCAAACCTACAAAAAACATAATTGTAATAAAAGGAATAATTTCTAAAAGTTTTACAATTGTTATTAATGCAAGTAATATTCCTAAGGCGATACCCAAAAATAATGACCACCCTTTTTTAACTACATTTTTAAAGTCATTAAATATGTTAGCAAAAGATGAGACAAATAAGTCATATACGTTTAGCATAACAGCCATTGTACCACCAGAAAACCCAGGGATAACATTTGCAATACCAATTGCAATACCTTTAAGTATGTTTATTAAATGCTTCATTTATTTCCTCCTTTAAAAAAAGCCGTTATAAAAACGGACTTTATTTATTACTTTCATCAAGCAAGCTTTCAATATAACGATAATTTTCGATAGATTCGTCTAATTTGAAAACGATTTCTGGCACTTTTCTAAAGTGAACTTCATGACCAAGTTCAGTGCGAATAAAACCTTTAATTTTATTTAATGCCTCAAATTTTTCATGATGAGGATCATTTAAAATAGATACATAAACATAGCAAAAAGATAAATCTCTTGTTACTTTAGCTGCCGTTACTGTAACGAATCCAACCTTGTCACTTTTAACTTTATATTGAATAATATCAGAAATTGCTTTTTGGGCAATACTTGATAAACGATCTGCTCTTTTTTCGTTCATTATTTAACCTCTATTTTCTTTCAACTTCTTGCATTTCATATCCTTCGACGATATCAGATTCTTTTATATCATTGTATCCATCGATCATTAAACCGCACTCATATCCTTCTTTAACTTCTTTAACATCGTCTTTAAAACGTTTTAAAGAGCCAAGTTTTCCTTCATATACTACAATACCAGCACGAATTAAACGAATTTTTGCATTTGCTTTAATTAATCCTAGTGTTACATAGCAACCAGCAATAACACCAACTTTTCCAACTTTGAATGTTTGTCTTACTTCTGCTTGTCCAGTAACAACCTCTTTATAAATTGGCTTTAACATTCCCTTCATTGCTGAAGTCATTTCTTCAAGCAAATTATAAATGATATTATGAAGACGAATATCCACACCTTCTTCTAATGCTTTTTTACGAACAATAGCATCAGGACGAACATTGAAACCATAAATTATCGCTTTACTAGCACTTGCTAATAAAACATCAGATTCAGTTATTGCTCCAGCATATGCCGCAATAACATTAACGGAAACATCCTCTACTTTTAATTTTTCCAAAGCGGTCTTAACAGCTTCAGCTGAACCTTGAACATCAGCTTTAATAATGACATTGATTACTTGATGTTCGCCAGATAAAGCCATGAAAGATTCAAGTGTGTTGGCACTTGTCGCTTTTCTTTCTTGTTGAATCTTAATTTCTTTTCTTTTATCTGCAATGTCTCTAGCCATCTTTTCATTTTCAAAAGCCATGAATTTATCTCCAGCAACTGGTACATCTTGAAGACCAGAAATTTCAATTGGAGTAGATGGTGTAGCATCAGATAATAATCTGCCTAAATCATCTTTTAATTGTCTAACCTTACCAAAACATGTTCCAGCAACAACACAATCACCAATTCTTAATGTGCCATTTTGAACTAAAAATGTGGCAATAGGTCCTCTTTGTTTATCAAGGCGGGCTTCTACTACTGTTCCCATTGCATAGCGATTTGGATTTGCTTTTAAATCTATAAGTTCTGCCTCTAGAAGAATCGTTTCAAGTAAATCATCAAGCCCCACACCAGATTTGGCGGAAATCTTGCGATAAATAGTTGAGCCTCCCCATTCTTCAGGCATAAGTCCAAGATCAGACATTTGTTGTACAACTCTATCATAATTTGCAGCAGGTTTATCCATTTTATTAACTGCTACAATGATTGGAACATTAGCTGCTTTTGCGTGGTTAACAGCTTCTATAGTTTGTGGTTTTACACCATCATCAGCAGCGACAACAATAATTACGATATCGGTAATTTGCGCTCCACGAGCACGCATTGAAGTAAATGCAGCATGTCCTGGAGTATCAATAAAGGTAATTTTACAGCCTTTAACCATTGTTTGGTAAGCACCGATATGTTGAGTGATACCACCAAATTCGCCAGCGACAACACGTGATTTTCTAATCGCATCAAGTAAAGTTGTCTTTCCATGGTCAACATGTCCCATAATAGTAACAACAGGAGGGCGTTTTTCAAGCATCGATGGATCATCTTTAATTTCCATTTCTTCAAAGTTTTGAAGTTCAACAACTTTTTCTTTTTGAACTTCATAACCAAATTTTAAAGCGACAAGTTCGATATAGTCATCATTTAATGTTGTATTAACATTGACCATAATCTTTTCTTGAAACAAGGATCGAACAATATCAACTGCAGAAACACCAAGTTTTTCAGCAAGTTCTGTAACAGTTAATGAACCATTATATACCAAAATACCATCATTCAACTTATTTTTAATATCTTTCTTGTTCATTTTATGGTTGTTAACATTGGAAATTAATGAAGTTTTTTTATTGTGTGCATGTGAATTTCCATTTGATTTTTTGCTATTATAACTTTTATTTGTTCCCATAATCTATTCCTCCTTTTCTTATATTATTTATTAATTTTTGTGCTAAATTAACATCTGTTATTCCAAAAGATGAAATATTTCTATTAAAGATAGACATAAGTTCACTTTTTGACATTAAAACAAAATAGGGAATTTTGAAAAAATTGCATTTATCAATTATTTTCTTTTTGTTTGCATTTCCTGCATCGTTGGCAATTACTACGACAAATACTTTTTTACTTTTAATATCGTAAAGCATCGTTTCTCCAAAAGAATACTTCGATGCTTTAATACAAATTCGAATAGTATTTATTACATAATTATCCATCGATAATTACTTTTCTTATTCTTTCATATACACTCGCAGGAATTACACACTCTAATGCTTTTTCTAAACTCTTTTTTGCTATTGCTTGATTTAAAATTTCTAAATCCTTTTTGATATATGCTCCACGACCATTTGCTTTTAAACTTAAATCTACAAAAACAACACCTTCATTATTTTTAACAATTCTTAGCAAGTCTTTTTTTGGAAGTCTTTCTTGTGTAACGACACATTTTCGCAAAGGAATCTTTTTTTCCATGATGTTATCTCCAATTAGTCTTCATCATCATAGTAATCATCAAATTCATCATAGTCGATATCATCATCATATCTGCTTGCTTCTTCTGCTTCTTCTTCTTCTTGAATAGCACGAAGTTCTTCTTCAGTATATGTTGGTAATACATTTGATGATTTTTGAACCTTTTTAGATGCTTCAGGTTTTTCTTCACTCTTTTCAACGCTCTTTGCTTTCTTTTTAACAACTATCTTATCTTCAGATACGCTAGTTGATTCATTTAAAGCAGCTTCTAATTCACTAAACATATTAGGAGTCTTAGATTTTGTTGGTTTTACTATGATTTCTTTTTCTACTACTGGTGCAACAGTTTCAATTTCTTCTTCTTTAGTAATTATTGTATCATTAACAATTGGTTTTTCAATTTCAACTTGTGGAACAACACTTACTTCAGGTTTTTCTACTTCAACTTCATTAACTTTCTTATTCAAGCTTGTGCGAGCTTTCTTAGCATTATCCATAATCTTTAAGTCAGAAACGCTTTGATATTCAAAACCATTTTCCATAGCATCTGATACAGACTTAATATCAATTTTCCATCCTGTTAAACGAACAGCCAAGTTTACATTTTGCGCATCTTTACCAATAGCTAATGAATATTGACTGTCATTTACTATAGCACGACATTGTTTGTTTTCTTCATCGATGATGGCAACACCTACTACTTCTGCTGGCTTTAAAGCATCAGCAACATAAAGTAATGGGTTATCACTATAATTAATTACATCGATTCTTTCGTTACCAATTTGTGAAATTACACGGTTAATTCTTTGTCCGTGAGGTCCAATACATGAGCCACTTGGATCGATATTTGGATCTTTTGAACTTACTGCAACCTTACTTCTAAATCCTGGTTGACGAGCGATACCTTTTATTTCAACGATACCATCAGCAATTTCAGAAATATCTTGTTCCATTAATCTCGTAATGAAACGAGGATGAGTTCTTGATACGATAACAGGTGCTCCAGTTATTGTTTTATCAACTTCCTCAACATAAACTTTAATAGCATTGTTAATACGCAATGTCTCATTAGGAAGCATCTTTGATTTGCTTAAGTAAGCATTAGTATGACTACCGATTTTAATGATACAGTGTTTTTCTTCAACCGCTTCAACAATACCGACTAATACATCTCCTACTTTGTCGGAGAATTGGTCGACAACCAATTGCTTTTCAGCTTCTCTTAGTTTTTGCTTGAAGACACTTTTAGCTTGCATTGCTGCAGCACGTCTAAAGTTAGAAATGTCAATAGGTGTTTCAACAATATCACCAACGTTGTATTTTACTCCTGTTTCTTCATATGCTTCTTCAGGATCAGTTTCAAAAACATCATCAGTAATTTCTTCTACGACATTTTTAAGCTTAGCCATTTTGATAACACCTGTATCTAAATTAACATCAACCTTAATGATTGTGTCTGTATAATCGCCACTATATTTAAAATAGGCCTTTTTTAATGCTTCTCCCATAGCATCGACAACGACTGATGTAGGAAGACCTTTTTCCTCACATAAAGCTTTTAAAGCTAATGCGATATTTTTTGTTTCATTTACTTCTTCAACTACTTGTGCTTTTTTTCTTGGCATAATTTTTAACTCCTTTAGAATTTTACGGCAACATGTGCCTTGCTAATATTATTCATTTCTATTTCTATTTTTTTGATCTTTGTTTTATCTTTATAGGATAATACTATTTTTTCATCTGTCACTTCTAACAAATCACCTGTATAAGAGTCTTTTTTCTTTTCGATAGGCTCTTTTAGATAAACTGTAATGTAATCATTAATATGATTTTTAAACTCATCTAAATCGCGTATTGGACGTTCGATTCCTGGTGAACAAACATCTAATATGTACGAGTGATCAATTGGGTCTAACTCATCTAATTTCTTAGATAGTAAATTTGAAACTACTTCCGCGGTTTCAAAGTCCATTGTACCATCATCTTTTTCAATACTAACTCTTAAAAACCAAGCACCATCTTCATAAACATACTCTAAATCATACAAATGTAAATTACAATTTAAGACAATTTCTTCGATTATTGGTCTTAGCGATTCTACAACATTTTTTTCCATGTTTTCCTCCATAATAAAACAAAGAGTGAGGTACTGCCTCACTTCAACGTCTATATAATAGCTTTTTTTTATAAAAAAAGCAAGTGCTTTCAAACAAAAAAAGAAATCTTTGTACGATATACATTTAGATTTCTTTTATAATTTTAAAAATCATTGCTTATTTTTCTTTTTTTTTAAAAATATATTTTCTAAGTAATACTACATTATATGCAAAAAACAATACCACAATAATTGCAAGAGTTATCAAAGATGAAGCAAGATTACCACCAGCATAGGGAATTAAAAGAATTATAGGAAAACCAAATGCGATTGCTGGAATTTGTTGCAATACTAAGTTTTGTGCTGCTGGAGTTTCAAAATTTGGGTCTATTTCTCTTAATAAAATCATACCTGTTGATGCAGTTCCTGTAAGCATTCCAAACATGGAAAAAAATGCTTCATATTCATATTGTGGATATACTTTACGGCAAATGTATCTTACATAAGAAAATGTGGCGATAGCACCTACACAACAAACGATTAATAATGGCCATAATACACCAGTTAAATTTTGCCAATCAATAGCAGCAATACCAGCGACAACCATAACATCAAAGAAAAAACCAGATAGACGATTTAGCATATAATTATTCGTATATGTATGATTCATAATTTTTTTCTTTTTTAATACTGAAAAAATCTTTTTAAATAAAAAGGCGAAAGCTGAGCCAAATAAGAAATTAAAACCCCAAAATAATGGTTTTAAAGTATTAGTTCCAAAATTTCCTAAAAACTTTTCTGAAACAAATGAAAGGGCAAACATAGTAAGGAAAGTTACAACATAAACCATAAATACCAAAGCTATTTGTATCGTTAATTTATCGACAGCTTCATTTAATGGAGCTTCATCTTTTTCATAAATATCGCTATTTAAAATGTTTGAATTAGCAATTCTACTTTCTTGTAATTTTAATTTACCTTTTCTTTTTAAGACATTAAGATAGATTACACCAACTATACAAGCTACTAAAAAACCAATGGCAGCAATTGATAGGCCAAATGTCACACCATTTTCAAAACCTAATGTTTCATAAATCTTGCCAAAGTTTAACGCTTGACCTGTTCCTTGCCCATAACCCATAGGAAGAAGTAAACCTGAAGCAAAAAATAAAGATGGAAAGATTGTTAATGATAAAATAATAGTTAACGCTAAACCAACGATTCCTTGAATTAGATAACCACTTACAGTAATAAGACCTGTATCCATTACTACAAGTTTGTTATCATCCTTCTTATTTTGGCTAGTTTTTAATGCTAAAGCAATAAAACCTAATCCTAAACAATGATATGTCATCATTTCCATAAAATCTTTGTTGATAAAGTCACTACAAAATGGAATAAATTTTAAGATAAAAATTAACAATCCAGCTAAAACGGATGTTGGTAATAATGAATTTTTAATAAATTTAATTTTTCTTCTAATGATGTTACATATGATTATCGATACTAAAATTATACTAAGTTGCAAAACAAACGTCCATACATCATAATCCCATAAATTCATTTTCTATCCCTTCCTTTTTATTTTTTCTTATATAGTAATAATGCATATATTTAATAGGGTTAAATCTTTTATTCCCTTTTAATTGATACGTTAAGCCATCAACATAAAAGTTTAACTTGTTTCTTCCTAAAACTGTCATTGCCTCAATATCATCTAACATAAATGATGTCGCTTTCTTTTTTCCAATAATTTTTATTTCGTTTAAATTAAGTAATAAAGTACCTTTATTAACAAACAACCTACTTTTATATAATCTTGGGATTTTAATGGAAACATTATCATCTTTGTAAACTTCTTCATTTTTACTAAAATCATAATTTTTCACATAAGAAGTTTGAAAATTATACCATTCATTAATATGCTTAAAGTTAAATTTTTCATCGTTTGCTTTCAATGTTAAATTGTTTTGATAAATAACTGACAAGTTACAATGCTGACATTTTATTTCATTTTTATTAGAAACAAGTGTAGAAAAACTATGGCATGAAGGACAAACATATATTGCTCTTTCAAGATATTGAGCATTTTTCTTTCCTTTAAAAAATATTGAATCATCAAAATTATTTATAGTAAGATTATCAATGATTAAATCATATAGCTTATCATTATCCATATCTTTGTATTCATCATACGTTAAGACTTTTTTAACGTAAGCGTCCATTTTTCCTTTACGAACAACATTTGACCATCTAGGACTAGTACCATAACCACCGATAATATTAAACAAAATTATTGGTTTTTTAATCATTTTAGCTAGTTTAACTATCGATTTATCTATGTAAGCTAATTCTCCACTAAATGTTCTATTTCCTTCAGGAAAAATGCAAATATTACCATTTTCCCTGCTGACTTTTAAACACTCTCTAATACAATGAATGTCGTTTTTCTTAGATTTTTGCTTTTTTATTGGTTCAACTAAAAACTCTATTAATTTACCAAGTATTCTATGTTGGAATAAATCGATTGAAGCCATATAGTATAAATGCTTATTAAAAGCACACCCTAAAATAAATTGATCCATCGGAGTTAGATGGTTTGAAAGAATTAAACATCCTTCATTTAAAAGTGACACGGTCTTTATTTTCAAATTGTAGCGATGTTTAAAATAACATTTAAAAAATGGACGAAGAATATTTGAAACGACACTATGTCTTTTTTTACATCTCATGTCTTCTCTCCTTATGAATGTTTATAAAATTTTATCATAGTTTTTTTTTAATTTCTATAATCATTATTTTTTCATAAATGATTATTAAAAAATAATAATACACATTTTTGCAATTTAAGTGTATTATTTATTTTTTTTAGAAAAAAAATAGAAATCAAATACAATAATATTGGTGATAGTATGAAATTTATTAATCGTTATTGTTTGATATGTTATCAAGACTTATATAAAGATATATCCATAAACACGTTTATAAAAACAAAACAAAGTATATGTAGCACATGTCAAAATAAGTTTAGGATAATCGATAAAAAAAGTAAGATTGATGGTGTTGATATCACATTTTTATATTCTTATAATCCATTTTTAAAACAAATAATATATCAATATAAAGGTTGTTATGATATAGCTTTAAAAGACTTATTTTTAATGCCATTTAAAAATGAAATAAGAAAAAAATATAAAAATTATACTATTTTATTTCCACCATCTAATGAGCAAGATAATATAAAAAGAGGTTATAAGCACATAGAAAAAATGATTGAATGTTTAAATATGCCCTATATTGATATTTTTTATAAAAATATAAACTACAAGCAATCAGATCAACCTTTCATAAAAAGAAATGAAATAAAAAATGTAATAATGATGAAAAATGGCAAAATAGATGTAGCAAAAAAATACTTAATTATCGATGATATTTTTACTTCAGGTTCAACCATTCATAGACTAATTCATCTGCTATTATTAACAGGCATAAAAAAAGAAAATATTGCCGTTATTATCGTAGCAAAATCATCGTAATTTGTCGAATTTTTGTATACGATTTTTATTTTTTTTCATATGCAAGTAAGATACAATAAAATCACAAAGAGGCGAGATAAATGTAATAGTCTACAGTGTCAAACTTATTATATCAAATTAATATAAAAAGTTGTTTTGTACTAACAACTATAAAATATAACCTTATGAAAGGAAAATGTATAATTATAAGTACAATTTAATTATACTAGGTGGTAAAATGGAAGAAAAAGGAAAAGTTAAATGGTTTAATTCAACGAAAGGATTTGGCTTCATTAATCGTGAAAACGATGACGAAGATATTTTTGTACACTACACACAAATTATCAATCAAACAGGATTTAAAGGGTTAAACTCAGGAGACGAAGTAACTTTTACTGTATTTAAAACTAAAAATGGTTTGCAGGCAAAAGATGTTTCCAAAGTGGTTTCAAGATAGAAAAAAAAGAAGCATTTTTTCACTTAAATGCTTCTTTTTTACTATTTTTTTATGTTGATATCTTGCATTTTATTTTCGTATTCGTGGATTTTTTTATCTTCCTCTTCTTCTTGTTTTTTATTCTTTTTGTTTATATTTCTAATAGAATTTATTAAATAAAGTAAATAATACAAGCAAGATAATGCTGCGAAAATTAAAACGATGTAATAGCCCCAAAATTTGCTAAATTCTAATCTTTCCATATATAATTCACTTAAAAATGTAATAGAAAATACTGGAAGTAAAGCACTATATGTCAATGTGACAAATCCACATAAAAAGTTTACTATGTCTTTTCCAATATCATTAGCGCTAACTTTACTTATAACAAAAATTGATAACATCATTAATGAAGGCATTAATCCTAATAACTTAGAAGTTATTATTTGCTCATAATTATTTGCTTCGTTTAAGATTGAATAACCCGTAATAAAATGATAACCAAAAATTATTTTATTATCGATATTTTCAGTTGAACCATTTATTTCATCAATCTTAAGTTGAGGAATAAAAAGCAATAATAATATCATAACGAAAGGGAAAACATTTATCATAAACCATTTTAATTTCTTTGCCATTTGCATAACCCCTCTTTTCTTTAGTGAAATTATATCATATTCTTTACTTTATTGTGTAGATAAAGTAAAATTGTTGTAAAAAGGAGGGGAAAAACATGATACCATTAATTCCCATGCCAAATTATATTTTAGATTTACATCATACTTTATCGTTTAAAAATTATCAGTTTTTAATTGAAGAAAAATATAAAAATGCTATTTTACACTTCAATTTAGAATTATCTTCTCGTCTAATTATCGATGAAAATGCTTCTAGTTATCAATTCGAGTTTTTTATCAATAAAGATTTAAAAGATGAAGAATATATCATTCATATGGACGATATGCTAACCCATGTTGAAGCTAAAACAGAAAAAGGTTTTTATTATGCTACTAGAACATTATCGCAGCTTTTTTCTTTAAAAAGTAAAAAGAAAGTAAAAAGCATTCGTTCAAAATGTTATTTAATAGAAGATAAGCCTCGTTTTTCATTTCGCTCATTGATGCTTGATGAATGTCGACATTTTTTCAACAAAGAAGAAGTAAAAAAAATCATTGCGCAAATATCTGATTTAAAAATGAATTATTTTCATTGGCACTTATCTGATGATCAAGGTTTTAGAATTGATTTTCGTTCCTTCCCTTTATTAAAAGAAATAGCGTCATCTCGTAATAAAACTAAAATTAATTCTCAAGATAATGATGAATGGGATAATAATATTTATAGTGGATGTTATTCCTACCAAGATATAAAAGAAATAATTCACTATGCTAAGACACATTATGTTGAAATAATACCAGAAATCGATATGCCAGGGCATACATCCGCTATTGTAGCCGCCTATCCATTCCTTCATTGCTTTAATGAAAAGCATGAAGTACGCGGTGATTTTGGCGTATTTAAAGAAATAATGTGCGTTGGAAAACAATCTACATATGACTTTTGTAAAAAATTATTAGATGAACTAGTTACGTTATTTAAAGATTCCCATTACATCCATATTGGTGGAGATGAAGTTAATCATGAAAATTATGAGAAATGTGAAGATTGTCAAAGAAAGATGAAAGAACTTAATTTATCATCTACTTCACAATTACAAGCACATTTTTGTAACGAAATGGCTAGTCACATTCAAAATAAATTTCATAAAAAGGTTATCGTATGGCACGATGGAGTATACGATTTGACAAATCCTAATATAATTATGCAATATTGGGATTATAAAATGGATGAAAAGCGCATCGATTACATCAATAATGGTAGAAAGTGCATTTATTCTCCTTGTTCACAATTTTATTTTAATGATCCATATGGAGAACTTCCTTTAGCAAGAACATATTATCGTGGTATTCATTTAGACAAATTATCTAAAAAAGCTTATAAAAACATACTGGGAATGGAGTGTTGTATTTGGACTGAATGGATTTTAAATGATAAAATGTTAGAATTCAATTTGAACCCTAGGCTATTTGCTTTTGCGGAAACATCATGGACAAATACGATAAATCGTGATTTTAAAGGACTTGTAGAACGTATCGAAAATCAAGATGATTTTTATAAATATTATAATTTAACTCACGCAACTAAAAAGATTTATCTAGCACGCGGTGAAAAATACCGTAAAGAGATTTCTAATAGATATCGTGGAAATGAAAAAGAGGTTGAATTATCTCTTTTAAAAACAAGCGATATTAAATAGTAAAAAAAAATACAATGTCATATTGCAAAACAATAAAAAAATTTCTATAATAAAAAAGTAACAAATATGTGAAGTGCCTGTATAAGTGATTCCATTAGAGTTTCACGTTTCTACCCGATTATGGACTACAGACATTATGATGTTCTTTTTCATTTTATGTGAAGTTAATATCTTGCTTGCATAATTTGTAAAGAATAAATAACTTTCGTAATCTTTAAAGGGTTAGTGTATAGAGGCACTAACCCTTTTTGCTACAAGTAACATAAAATAAGGAGAAAGAAAATGAAAAAATTACTAAAATGCTTTTTGTCTTTTGTACCACTTGTTGCTTCAATGTGTGCATTTACATCTTGTGCACCAAAAGAGTATGAATATGCTCTAATTACTGACGTTGGTGATATCGATGATGAATCATTCAACCAAACTTCTTGGGAAGCTGTTAAAGATTTCGCAGAAAAAAATGGAAAAACTTATCAATATTATCGCCCAACAGCTGATTCTAATGATGCGAGAGTTGCTTCAATTAAATTAGCTATTAAAAAGGGTGCAAAAATTGTTGTATGTCCAGGATTTTTATTTGAAACTGCAGTATATGATGTTCAAGATCAATATCCAGAAGTCAAATTTGTCTTAATAGATGGCGATCCACATAATGCAGATTATACAGATTATAAGAGATCAGATAACGTTGTATCTATCTTATATCAAGAAGAAATTGCTGGCTATTTAGCAGGTTATTCAACAGTAATGGATGGCTACACTAAACTTGGTTTTTGTGGCGGTATGGCAGTTCCTGCTGTTATGAGATTTGGTTCTGGCTTTGTACAAGGTGCTTCAGCTGCTGCAGATGCTAAAGAAGTAGATGTACAATTAAAGTATTATTATGCTGGTCAATTCCAAGCAACTGCAGAAGCAACTGCTAACTGTACTTCTTGGTATACAGCTGGAACTGAAGTAGTTTTTGCATGTGGTGGAAAAGTTTATCAATCAGTTGTTGAAGGCGCAAAGGCAAATTCAAATGGTAAATGGATTGGTGTTGACGTTGACCAATCAAATGTTGCAAATAACGTATTAACATCTGCTACAAAAGGCTTAAGAGAATCTGTTACATCTGCACTTGAAGTTTATGCAAGTGATTCTTGGACAGACATTGGTGGTAAAAATTACAATTTGGGTTTATCTTCTGAATTTGGAAAATTAGAGAAGAAAGACTATGTAGGAATTCCTACAAAAGAAAGCAGTTGGAAGTTTTCAACATTTACTTTAGATCAATATAACACTTTATTAGCAGCTATCAAAGATGGCACATTAGCTATTTCAAATGATATTGCTGCTGCCCCAACAGTTTCTTCACGTGTAACTGTTGAATGGGTTTCTGCTTTTGCTTAATAATCTTATAAATTAAGGAGGTAATTACTCTTACCTCCTTTTTAATAAGTTTTTTTGTTAAAAAGCATACGTGAAAATTTGTTTCTTAAGTTTGAGTTTGTTTTTTTCTATAAAATTATTTTCTTAATAGTTTTGTAGAAAAAAATAAAGTTCATATTTCTTACTTTATATTAAAGAAAGGGGAACAACTATTATGGATGATAATAAATATGTTATTGAAATGAATCACATCAGCAAGTTTTTTCCAGGAATTAGAGCAAATGATGATATCACTTTAAAGATAAAAAAGGGTGAAATTCATGCTTTACTTGGCGAAAATGGCGCTGGAAAATCCACATTAATGAGTGTGTTATTTGGCCTTTATCAACCAGAAGAGGGAAATATTATCATTAATGGACAAGAAGTAAAAATTAATGATCCAAATGATGCTAATAATTTAGGTATTGGTATGGTTCATCAACATTTTAAGTTAGTTGATGTCTTTACAGTCTTAGATAACATTATTTTAGGTTGTGAACCTCTATTAAATTTAAAAGTTGATAAGAAAAATGTGTTTTTATCAAAAATGTGTCAAGCTTTCAATTTTATAAATAAAAATGTTTTTCATATAATCGATAAAAAAGAAGCAGAAAAGAAAGTTAAATATTTGTCAAATAAGTATGGACTTAATGTCGATTTGTCAGCAAAAGTTGAGGATATTACTGTAGGAATGCAACAAAGAACAGAAATATTAAAGATGCTTTATCGTGATAATGATATCTTAATCTTCGATGAACCAACAGCAGTTTTAACACCTCAAGAAATCGATGAATTATTAAAGATTATGAAAAGCCTTGCTAGTGAAGGAAAATCTATTTTATTCATTTCCCATAAGTTAAATGAAATAATGGAAATTTGTGATCGTGTAACGGTCCTTAGAAAAGGAAAACTTGTTAAAACATTGAATATTAAAGATACAAATAAAGAAGAACTATCAAGATTGATGTGTGGTCATGATATCAACTTTGTTATAGATAAAAAGCAATCTAAACCTGGTGAAGTAATATTAGAAGTTAAAGATTTAAAGATGAAAGATAAAATACACAAAAGCAAAAATTCAGTAGATGGGGTATCTTTTAATGTTAAAAAAGGTGAGATTGTATGTATTGCTGGAATTGACGGCAATGGACAAAGTGAATTGATTTATGGTATTACAGGACTTGATAAAATAAAATCAGGGGAAGTGCTTTTAAAAGGTGAAAATGTTACTAATAAATCAATTTTTAAACGAAACAATTTAGGTATGGCCCATATTCCTGAAGATAGGCATAAACATGGTTTAGTTTTAGATTATCGTTTAGATGAAAATATGATTTTAGAAAACTATTGGAAAGATGACTTTTCTAAACATCATTTTTTAAAAAAGAAAGATATCACTAAATATTCTGATAAATTGATTGATACTTTCGATATAAGATCTAGTGAAGGAAGCAATGTTTTTGTAAGAAGTATGTCAGGTGGCAATCAGCAAAAAGCTATTATCGCAAGAGAAATAGATAGAAATTGTGAATTGTTAATTGCTGTGCAACCAACAAGAGGCCTTGATATAGGAGCTATTGAATATATTCACAAACAGCTTATAAAGCAAAGAGATGAAAACAAAGCGGTACTTTTAGTTTCATTTGAATTGGATGAAGTAATAAATTTAGCAGATAGAATTTTAGTGATGTATGAAGGAAAAATTACTGGTGAATTAAATCCAAAAGAAACTACTTTCCAAGAACTTGGCTTATATATGTCAGGTGCAAAAAAACAAAACATTGTTGAGGAGGGCTTATGAAAATAAAAATTAATAAACGTTATTTGACTCCTTTTTTATCCTCATTAGTTTGCATTTTTATCGGCTTATTAATCGGATTTATTGTCTTATTTTGTATGAGTCCACTAGATTCATTTTATGAGTTTTTTGTAATGATGAGTGGAGGTATAATCTATAATGGAATTGAAGGTTTTACTACGATTTTAGCCAAGGCTGCTCCCTTAATGATGACTGGTTTATGTGTTTTGTTTGCTTATAAAACAGGCTTATTTAACATTGGTGTTGCCGGCCAATATGTGATGGGCTCATTTGGTGCTTTAATCGCTGTTTTATATTTTAAAGGTAATTGGTTATTTGGCTTATTTATGGGTATTTTATTCGGTGCTATTTGGGGAATTATTCCAGGCTTATTGAAAGCTTTTTGTGGTGTTAGTGAAGTTATTTCTGGAATTATGCTTAACTGGATTGCCTTATTCTTTACTAATTATTCTTTTCAAACATATTTATCCTCATCATGCGTTGACCCAAAAGTTGGATATAAAACATATTCCGTTACATATTATAATCCAAACGGAAAAATTCCTGATTTTGGCTTAAAAGATGTATTGGGTTATAACTTTACAATAGCAATTTTTATTGCCATAATCGTATCTATAGTAATTCATATTGTTTTAAATAAAACAACTTTAGGCTATCAATTAAAAGCTAGTGGTTTGAATAAGGATGCAACAAGATATGCTGGTATGTCTGATAAAAGAAATTTAGTATTAACGATGGCTATATCAGGAGCAATAGCAGGACTTGGAGCGGGATTATACTATTTAGCTGATTTGGAGTCTATTAGCGTACAAATGTCATCTTCACTACCAAGTGTTCCATGGAATGGAATAGTCATTGCTTTTTTAAGTCAAATTAATCCAATCGGTGCAATATTTTCAAGTGTATTTATTTCTTGGATTTCCGAAGGTGCTAAGCTAATGACACAAACAATATTCCCGGCTGAATTTGGTGATTTAATCACTGGAATCATTGTATATTTAAGTGGATTAACAGCTATTATTGCCCATATATTTATGAAAATAAAAAATAGAAAAAAGAAAAAACTCATAGAGAAAGGAGAAAATTAAGATGGTAGGACAATTATTAGTATTATTAACTTACATGTTAATTTTTTCTATAGCCTTGATGCTTGTTGCCTTTGGTGGAATGTTTTCTGAAAGAAGTGGTATCATTAACATTGGTCTTGAAGGTATTATGGTAGTTGGTGGCTTTAGTGCTTTATTAGTTCTTTCGTGGTTAAATAAAACATCGTTACCAAGTTTTCTAGTAATCATCATTGCTATTTTAACCGCAATATTAGCAGGTATGGTATATTCTTTATTATTAGCGGTAGTATGTATTAATTTTAAAGCAGATCAAACATTAGTTGGTACTGCTATGAACTTATTATCAACTGCTCTTGCATTAATTCTTACCAAAAGATTAAGCGGTGGTGTTTCAACAAGTATTAACTATAATAAAGATGCTTTTATAATTCCTCTTGTGTTTAAAAATGGCTTGACTATCAATTTGAATGTGTTTTTATTTATTGGACTTTTCATTTTGGTTTTAGCGTTATTTTTATTACATAAAACGAGATTTGGCTTAAGGCTTAAATCATGTGGAGAAAATCCTAGTGCAGCTGATTCTGTAGGAATTAATGTTAGAAAATATCGTTATGCTGGTGTACTTATTTCAGGAGCATTAGGTGGGCTTGGCTCATTAGCATATATCTTACCAACTCAATCATTTTGGAACTCAGCTAGTGGAGTTGCTGGGTTTGGTTTTTTAGCACTTGCAGTTATGATCTTTGGACAATGGAAACCACTAAGAATATTTGTTGTAGCACTTTTATTTTCCTTCTTTATGAGTTTAAGTTATATTTATTATGATTTCTTTGATGCATTATTACATATAAAATTAACGGCTGAAACTGGAGTTACAAAAGAATTATTCAATATGCTACCATTTATAGCCTCTTTGATTTTACTTGCCTTTACATCGAAAAAATCAAGAGCTCCAAAAGCTGAAGGCATTCCATATGATAAAGGTGCAAGATAATGAATTGTAATGATTACATAGAAAAACTAAATATGAAGCCTCATCCAGAGGGAGGATATTTTTTACAAACATATTTATCTGATGATAAAATTGGTAATCAACAATTGTTTTCAAGTATTATATTTTTGCTTAAAACTGGTGAAGTATCACATTTTCATAGATTAAAAGAAGATGAACTATGGTATTTTCACGATGGAGAAAGTCTAGATATTGTGGAAATAACCATCGATGGTAAACTTGTTATTACGTCTTTAGGAAAACATATTGATAAGGGTGAAAAACTACAATATTTAGTAAAAAAAGGCTCTATTTTTGGCTCTATAATGAAAAATGATGGCTATAGTGTTGTAGGATGTATGGTATCTTTATCATTTACTTATGAACATTTTGAATTATTAAAAAGAAGTGAATTAATAAAATTATATCCTCAATATGAAAAAATTATCATACAATTAACATATGATAATTAATATATTTATTATAAAAAATAATCTTTAAAAATATAAATGATTGCTTTATAATACATTCATAGGGCAATCGCCAAGCGGTAAGGCTTCAGATTCTGATTCTGACATTCGTGGGTTCAAATCCTACTTGCCCTGCCAACAAAAACTAGGGGCTGTTGAAAAACCTATAATTTAAAATAGGTTGGACAACAGTCCTTTTATTATCTATCAAGAGGTTTTTCAACAAGCTACGCTTGTTGCTTTTAATTTTTATTCTTATTCACATTTTGATTAATCTTTTTGCCTTTCT
>JALEMY010000080.1 GCA_022767485.1 Erysipelotrichaceae bacterium | reverse complement strand
CTTTTATCTTTTTTCTTATTATTATCTACTAATGATTTTCCAAAAAAAGGATTTAATTTATTAAAAAAGCAAATGATTACAGCTAAAATTGCTCCAAGTTGAATTACAACTAAAAATAGATTCCAAAACGCTTCACCATATGATTCTTTAACATCAAAAATACTTTCAAGAATACTCATGTGACCTGTTGAACTAACAGGTAGCCATTCAGTTATTCCTTCAACAATTCCAAATAAAATAGCTTTTATTATATCTAATAGTTTTACTATCATAAATTATTACCTACTTTCAATATTATTATAGTATTTTTAATGTTAAAAATGAATAGAAATGTATCTTATTATATAGTTATATAAAAAACAAAAATATAAATTTTCACTTATAATAATCTTTTTTAGTAAAATAAATCTACTAGCAACATGTGATGTTTATGTTTTATTACTTTTATGATTTAATTCATTGGGCTTTTAAAATTCATCTAGAAAAAATAATAATCAAAATATAATTTTTTAAGGATGAATGACTTATTTATAAGAAAAATTAGTTTTTAAATAATATTAAAAAAAGTATAGTTTTACTTTTATCAATAGGTCAAACTATACTTATCTTGTAAAAATATGTGTTTTTATACAATAAATTTAATAAATAATTTTAAATATTATTTTTTATTAGCAGAAACTATTTCAATTGCTTTATTAAAATGAGATGGTAGAGGAGCATTAAAAGTCATTTTTTCATGTGTTGTAGGATGGATTAATGTTAATTCATATGCATGAAGTAATTGAGCACAGTCTAAACTAATTTTATTATTTTCACCATATAAAGGATCATTAATAATTGGGTGTTTAATAAAATTCATATGTACACGAATTTGATGAGTTCTACCAGTTTGCAAATGACATTTTACTAATGAATATTTGTCGTTAAATGTTTGAACTACTTCAAACTCTGTTATAGCTTCTTTCCCATTATCATTAACAACTGCCATTTTTAAACGATTTTTTTTGTCGCGATTAATAAGAGTTTTAATCATTCCTCTTTTGGATTCTAAAACACCTTTAACTAAACAAAGATAATTTCTTGACATCGTATGATCTTTAAGTTGATTTGCCAAAGAATTGTGCGCAATATCATTTTTAGCAATTGCGATAAGTCCTGAAGTATCTTTATCGATTCTATGAACGATACCTGGTCTATAAACACCATTTATACCGCTTAAATCTTTTATATGATATAAAAGGGCATTAACTAAAGTACATGAGCTATGTCCAGCACTTGGATGGACAACCATACCAGCTTCCTTATTGATAATTGCAATATCACTATCTTCATAAACAATATTTAAAGGAATATTTTCCGGTAATATTTCATCTTCTTTTAGTGGTTTTAAATACACAATTATGTGATCATTTTCAAGTAATTTATACGATGATTTAACATTTTTTTCGTTGACAAAAACATATCCATCTTCGATGAATTCTTGAATATAGTTTCTAGACATATTAGTCATCATTAAACTTAAGAATTTATCGATTCTTACATTAACATATTGTTCATCAATATTAAATTCATAACATTCTAAATCTTCTAATATTTCATTATTCATCTTTATTATCCTTTGTACTATTATCTATTGTTGTATCATTATTTGTGGATATAGCTTTCTTATTTTTATCATCGCTAACAAAAGAAAAATAAATGAGAAGAAAAATACATGATAGTGTTACGCAAATATCAGCGAAATTAAAATTCGCAAAAAATGTAACATAAATAAAATCTATGACACCTGTGTAGTTAAATATATTAAATGTCGATAAAGTCCTATCTATTCCATTTCCAATAGAACCTGCAACTAACACTAATAAGATAATGTTAAAAATCTTCCCTTGTGGTTTTTTTGCAATAATATAATATTCTATAATTACTGAAGTGACAATTGAAATTAAAGCTAAAACAAATTGTGGTGCATCATCTAAAAAAGAAAAAGCAATTCCTGGATTAATTTGTAATTTTAATTGTAGCCAATTTAACCCGAAAATATAAATTGGTTCTTTTAAAAACTTTAAAGCTAAAATCTTACTTACTTGATCTATAATGATTAATAGTATTACTAAACCTTGATATTTAACAAATACATTATAGAAAATTTCTTTGTAATTTCTTTTAGTCATTTTTTTGTTCCTTTATTACATCATAACAACGTTTACATAAAGAATTTTCACAAATCTTATCTTCATCGATTCTATTCCAACATCTTTCGCAAATAATACCCTTATTTTCTATTACTTTAACACTAGCAACTCCATAATCAACTAATTCACAATCACAATTCTTTAAAACAACTTTAGAGACGATAAAGATATGTTGTAAAGTATCTTCATCCATATTGTTTATAATATCTTTTAATAATTCATCTTTTACATGAAGTAAAATTGTAGCATCGATTGATTTACCGATAATTTTTTCAGCACGTTTTTCTTCTAAGGCTTTTAAAACAATATTACGTAATGTCATAAAACGTTTGTATTGTTCTTTTAATGATAAATCAACATCTTTTCTTTCATAATTATATTTTGTTAAAAATACCGATTCTTTATCTTTTCCAACAAAATTTTGATAAATCTCTTCGGCTGTATGAGGAATAATTGGTGCTAATAGTTGCATTAAAGTATAACATACTTCATAAATAACTGTTTGTACTTGTCTTCTTCTATTAGAATTAATAGCATCACAATATAAGATATCTTTAGCCATATCTAAATAAAAACCAGATAAATCAATTTGTAAGAAATTTACAATTAATGATAAAGCCATAGCAAAATCATAAGAATCATAAAATTCATGACATTTGTTTACTAAATCATTTAATTCATTGATAATACATTGATCTACAAATGTTAAATTATCAACCTTATTATCTTGATATGAAAAATCAGATAATGTACCTAACATAAATTTAAAACGATTACGGATAGATTTGTAAGAATCAGCACATTGCTTTACAATATCTTCTGAAATACGCATATCTGCTTGATAATCGCAAGACGCTGCCCAAATTCGCAAAATATCAGCACCATATTTATTAACAAGTTGGTTAGGATCGATAGTATTTCCTAATGATTTAGACATTTTTCTTCCTTCACCATCAAGTACAAAGCCATGAGAAACAACAGCTTTGTATGGTGCTTTATTATTGATTGCGCATCCAGTAATTAATGATGAATTAAACCAACCACGATATTGATCAAATCCTTCTAAATATAAATCTGCTGGATATACATTTTCTCTTTGTTCCATTACAGCCATTGAAGAAGAACCAGAATCAAACCAAACATCCATAATATCTTTTTCTTTATAGAAATTTCCATTAGGAGATTTATCATTTTTATAATTTTCTGGTAACAATTCTTTAGCACTCATTTCATACCAACAATTTGCTCCATATTTAGCAAACATATTTGATATATGATCAAATACTTCTTTTTCAATAATTGGTGAGTCATCTTCATTGTAAATAATAGGAATTGGTACACCCCAAGTTCTTTGTCTTGATATACACCAATCTTCACGATCTTTAATCATATTATTCATTCTAAGTTCACCCCATGAAGGATACCATTTAGTATTGTGAACTTCATTTAATAATTGGTCTTTAAATACATCAATTGAGCAAAACCATTGATCTGTTGCTCTTTGTATTAATGGTTTTTTAGTACGCCAATCATGTGGGTATGAGTGAGTAAATTTACTAACATTTAATAAAGTGTTAGTCTCTTTCATTTTATTTAAAGAAATTTCATTTCCATCTTCAAAATAAACGCCTTCAAAATCCTTACCTACAACACTCGTATAACAACCTCGTGCATCGATTGGTACAAATGGATGAATACCATATTTTTTAGCAACCATAAAATCATCCATACCATGGTCTGGTGCAATATGTACAATACCAGTACCTGAATCTTCAGTTACATAATCACCTAAAATAACTAAAGAAGAACGGTCAAAATATGGATGTGAAGCAGTTATATATTCAAGTTCATGTCCTTTAAAGACTTTTAATAATTTAACATTTTCAAATTCAAGTTGTTTAATAATTTCATCTGCAAGGACTACATCAAATACAAACTTTCCTTTATTTGTTTCATATAAACCATATTCAAAACGAGGATTTACACAAATAGCAAGATTTGAAGGAATTGTCCATGGTGTAGTTGTCCAAATGATAAAGCTAGTATCTGAATCAAGTATTCCTTTACCATCTAATACTTTAAAAGCTACATAAATAGAATAAGATTCCACATCATAATATTCAATTTCTGCTTCTGCTAATGCTGTTTGTGATGATGGGGACCAATGAACAGTTTTTAGTCCTTTATAAATGTAACCTTTTAAAGCCATTTGAGCAAAAACTTGAATTTGTTTTGCTTCAAATTGTTTATGTAATGTTAAATATGGACGAGTTTCATCACTTTCATCAAGCAATCTATCTTCACTTCCAAAGTTTCCACAAACACCAAGTCTTTTAACTTGTTTTCTTTGTATTTTAACTTGTGAAATAGCAAAATCACGACATTTATTTCTAAAAGAAGCTGCATCCATATTTTTAGTGGAAAAGCCTTTTTTTTGCAATGCGACTTCGATTGGCATTCCATGTGTGTCCCAACCGTGAATAATTGGAGCATAAAAACCATTCATATTTTTATAACGAATAACAATGTCTTTTAATATTTTATTTAATGCATGTCCTGTATGCATATTGCCATTTGCATATGGAGGCCCATCGTGTAAATAAAATGCTTTACTAACATCGTTACTTGCTAACATTTTTTGATAAATATCATTTTCTTCCCAAAAATTTTGAATAGAAGGTTCTTTAACAGGCAAATTTCCTCTCATTTCAAAATTTGTTTTTGGTAAAAATATAGTTTCTTTATAATCCATTTCGTATTCCTCCTATAAATAAAAAAACGCCCTTAATATCTAAGGACGTAAATTACGCGGTACCACCTTAGTTCATAACATTGTTATGCACTTAATTTCTTTAACGCAGAAAATACGTCTTACTTACTTTTTTCAGTTTGCCGCTACTTAGTGATAAAAAATAAATCTAGTTGCTGAT
>JALEMY010000073.1 GCA_022767485.1 Erysipelotrichaceae bacterium | reverse complement strand
AGATAAATTGATAATATTTCTTGTTATTACTATATCGCCAATAGAGGTACAGTATTCAAATGCCTTTACACCTATAGTTTCTAAACTTTGAGGAAAGACAATTTCAACTAAATCATTACACATTGAAAAGGCATTATTTTTAATTTCATTTAATCCTTCATTTAATGTAACATGTTTTATATTGCAACCTGCAAAAGCATACATATCAATAATATATACATCATTTGGTACAATAAAATCGTCATCGATGCCTGTAGCACGACAATATAGTACCTTTTTATTATTCTCATTTGTATAATAAATTACATTATTAGTTGAAGAATAAACACTATTTCCTTCTTCAACATCTAATGTAGTAAGATTATCACAATATGCAAATACACCTTCTCCAAGATGAGTAGTATTTTCATTAACAGTAAAACTATCTAAACCACTTTCTGAAAACGCTTTATCACCAATATAATTAACGCTTGAAGGTAATGAAATATTTGTTAATGAGTGACAATTTGCAAATGCATCATTATATATTTCCAATAAGATTGTATCGCTTTCAAAAGTTACATTTTCTAAACCAGAATCAGAAAATGCATTTGAGGAGATTGTAGAAACTTTTGAGGGAATTATAATTTCTTTTAATGAATAGCATCCACTAAATGCAAAATTATCAATTGATGATATTTTACTGTTTTCACCAAAATCTATGCTTTTTAATGAATTACAACCTGAAAAGGCATATGTTCCTAATTTAGTCAATTTACTATTATCTTCAAATACAACAGTTTGAAGATTAGTGCAACCTTTAAATAATGAACCAGGATTAAAATAAGCATCAGAAACACTTCCAATACTATTAGGAATATATACACTATTTATTGAAGAATATGAAAATGCTTCTCCATTTAAGGTAATAACACTACTAGGAATAATTATTTCTGACATTTGTGAATATGAAAATGCTTGTGTTCCAATAACACTAGTAGATGAATCAATTTCAAAAGTACCAGTTAATGCAGAAGGTAAATACACTATTTGTGATTTATCAAACGTGTACAAAGCTCCATTACATATAGTAAAGTTACTATTTCCTTCAGCAACGGTAATCTCACGCATTTGTGTATCACCATAAAATGCACTTCCATCGACACTTGATAAATTAATTGGCAAATCCATTCTTTCAAGTCTACCACACTTTGAAAAAGCATTAGTACCAATACTTTCTAGTTTCCCATTTGTAGGAATTCCAACACTAGAAAGTCTACTACATTCATAAAAAGCACTATCACCTATACTAATAACATTATTAGGTATAGTAATATTTAATAAATATGAGCATCTTTGAAAAGCACCTGTTTTTATATACTTTATAGAATCAGGTAGTGTCACTTGTCTAATTCTACTATTATAAGCAAAACAATTAGAGCCAATTGAAGTTACGACTTTTCCTTCAATCTTTGAAGGTATAGTGATAAATCTTCTTTTTCCTGTGTAACTATTAAGTTCAATCGTCCCATCACTTAGTGTTGTATAAATCCAAGGACTACCTTCATCTTCATTGATCCATTTAGCATATAATGTTAGATCTTCATTCCAAATATCTTCATAATAATTAATCTCGTTTTCACAATGTATATCATAATACCAGCCATCAAAAGCAGCATATAATCTTTCAGGCTCTGGTATGTTTTGTAAAGTATGATTTCGAACAAAAATTTGGGTAGTTTCTTCTATTTCATCTGTTAAATAATCAAATGTTACAGTTCCTTTTTCTTCCCAAATCAAGGCATTTACATCAAGAGCACCCCAACCATAATAAAAATCTTTTCCTAAATCGCCAATATCTAATGTTGAGGCAATAAGTGTTTCATATAAAACGTCAAATTCAATATACTTATTTTGTGATCTATATAAAGCAAGAACACCTGCTACTAATGGAGTAGATGAAGAAGTTCCAGAAAACTTATCATAGCCTCCATTTGTTGTTGACCAATTTACTTCTGGAGCAAAAATATCAACCCAGTCTCCATAATTTGAATAATCAGCTTTTTCATAACTATTTTCAGCTAAAGCTCCTACTCCAATTACTTTTTTACAAGCTGCAGGATACATAGGTGTTGAATTATTTGAATTACCAGCGCTAGCTACACAAATAATATCACTTTCATAAGCTAGTTTTACTGGATTATCCCAAGCTAATTCATCACTTGAACCAATAGAAATAGAAACGATGTCTACATCTCGCTCAATAGCATAATATAAGCCAAAAACACAATCTTCGGAATTTAAAGTTCCATCATCATTCATTTTACATTTGATAACTAAAAGTTCTACATCAGGAGCAATACCTGTAATTCCTACTCCATTATTCATTTGAGCAGCTATTACACCAGCAACTTTTGTACCATGGTATGCACCATGAACTTTGTTATCTTGATCTTGAATTAAATTCCAATTATAAGATCCATCTTCTAAAACATAGTCTTTGACTATTTTATCTTCACTTGCATAATATGACCATTCACTAATAATTGAATT
>JALEMY010000058.1 GCA_022767485.1 Erysipelotrichaceae bacterium | reverse complement strand
CATGGTGTGCCTGTATTTTCATTTTTAGGAATAATTGTTGCTATTGTTTATCAGGCTATAATGGCGATAATTATTACTATAAAAGCTAGAAAAATAGATAAAAAAAATAAAGAGACTATAGAACCTAGAAATTGATTTTTTTTCAAAATCTAGGTTTTTTTAGTCTCTTTTTTTTAAAATATTAATAAACCCCTTGAGCAAGCATTGCGTTAAGAATCTTTTCAAATCCTGCAATATTAGCTCCTTTTATTAAATTGTATTCATCGCCATATTTTTTAGCTGTAGAATAAATGTTAATAAAGATATTTTCCATAATTTCTTTTAATTTATCGTCAACTTCTTTAAAACTCCAATAATAGCGCATTGAATTTTGACACATTTCTAGTCCACTAGTTGCAACGCCTCCAGCGTTTGCGGCTTTTGCTGGACCAAATAGAATATGGTTAGAAACAAAATATGCAGCAGCTTTTGCAGTAGATGGCATATTAGCCCCTTCACAAACAGCTATACAACCATTTTTTACAAGAGTTTTGGCATCATCTTCATCAAGTTCATTTTGTGTTGCACAAGGAAGAGCAATATCGCATTTTACTTGCCAAATGTTTTTACATCCTTCAACATATTTAGCAGATGGCACGTAATTTACATATTCTTTAATTCTACCTCTTTTAACTTCTTTGATTTCTTTTACTATATTTATATCGATACCTGATTTATCATAAATATAGCCGTTAGAATCAGACATAGCTAACACTTTTCCACCAAGTTCATAAACTTTAACAGCTGCATAAATTGCGACGTTTCCACTACCTGAAATGATGACATTTTTGTTTTCAAATGAATCATTTTTCATAGTTTGTAACATCTTTTGCGTAAAATAACATAAGCCAAATCCTGTTGCTTCTGTTCTAGCTAAAGAGCCACCATAACTTAATCCTTTTCCTGTTAAGACACCAACAGATTCGTTTTTAATTCTTTTATATTGACCATATAAGTAACCAATTTCTCTGGCTCCAACACCAATATCACCAGCAGGGACGTCAGTATTTTCACCAATGTGTCGATAAAGTTCACTCATAAAGCTTTGACAAAAAGCCATGATTTCTCTATTAGATTTACCTTTAGGATCAAAGTCAGATCCACCTTTTCCGCCACCCATAGGAAGTCCTGTTAAACTGTTTTTAAAGCATTGTTCAAAACCTAAAAATTTAATGATAGAAGCATTGACAGATGGATGAAATCTAAGTCCTCCTTTATATGGACCAATTGCACTATTAAATTGCACACGATAACCTCTATTTACTTGAACTTTTCCTTCATCATCAACCCAAGCAACTCTAAATGAAACAAATCTTTCTGGTTCAACAATTCTACTTAAAATGTTTTGTTTCTCTATTTCACTATTATTTTCTACAACATCTTCTAGTGATTCTAACACTTCGTAAACTGCTTGTAAAAATTCTTTTTCATTAGGATTTTTTCTTACTACATCTTCATAAACTTTTCTAACATATTCATTTTTAAACATTTTTTTGTTCTCCTTTATTTATAAGCTTACTTAATAAGCAGATTGTATTAGCATTAACGCGATATGTCTTATGATTTATGGCTAATAATTTGTTTGATAAAATATTAACTTCATTTAATTTAAATAATACTAGTCCTTTAATCATTTTACTTTTCTTTTTATTAAATTGCGATATTAAATCATTAGATGCAATATTTAAATTAGCAACTACTAAAAAATCGGGTTTTCCAGCTAAAATATAATTTCTTACTAAAGCGATTACTTCATAATTTACTTTGCTTTTATCATAATCTTTTTTATTAAAATTTAATTTTCCGCATAAGCCATTATAAATGCTTTCTTTCATTAAATCACTATTTGAAGTATCTGTTGAAAAATAATATTTTAATGAGCTACCACAAGTTCCTAAAAGTCCTTTGTTCGTTGGATATTTCTTACTTCTTTTCGTTAAGACATAAAAGCCATCTTTCGTAAGTGGTAATATTTCAAAGCCAACATTGTTAGCCATTTGTGATTCTTTTAAAGGCTTTAATGAGGGACCATATTCGTATACTTTCCTTAAAGAAAAGTTTTTTTTCTATTAATTGGTCACATGAACCATTAGTTAATATTTTATGGTATTCATCACATAAAGAAATATTTAAAGTCAAGGTGTTTTGTTTTATAAAATAATCATCCAAGCGATAATCTTCTTTATTAGAAAATGTTGATGTCGAGTTAGCCTTCATCAACTCTTTATAATAAATTAGTGCTAATGGAGGTAATTCATAATGTTTTTTTTCTTCGATAAATTTAATTGTTTTGATATTTTCAGCAATAATTTGTAAAGGCACTTTGATTTCTTTTTCAACAAGATGGTTTTTATTATGATATTTACATATAAAAGAGTAAGTATTATCTTTATTATATAGTTTTATCACTTGCTGATAATTTAATGTTAGTTTATTTCCTTCTTCAACTAATTGGTTTAGCCCTTTATCAAGTAAGTTTAATAGCCAACCAATAATTGAAGTAAGTCCAACACTAACTACAATATTAAATTTAATTAAATCGTTTAATGATGTTTCATCATCAACCCCTATGCCTATTTGAAACATAATATAAATTATTAAAACACCAATTAATACAATAGCAATTTTTGATTGCACGACTTTTTTAAGTAGTTTGATAAATTTAAACTTTTTCATATTCTTATCCTAACTCATCAATCGCTTCTTTTATTTTTCTTGCAAGTCCGTCACACTTATTTAAAGGAAGCGAACATATTGCAACTCTAATAACTTTATTAAAAGGGATGACAAATATATTTTTCTCTTCAAGTTTTTTACTTAAAGATGAAGGGTTAACATAAGGAATTGCAATAAAAAAGCCACCATTATAAGGAATTATTGATAGATCTTCTATTTGTGCTTGTTTTACAAATAAATCGGCTCTTTTTTGTAACATTTCATTTAAATTTTTAATTTCACTAAACACTTTATTAATCAAGTCATCATTAGACATAATTTTATAGGTTAGATTTAATGCACTTGAGGATACACAACTCCATTTGCTTCTAGCGACACTTCTTGAAAGATTAGCAAATTCATCACACAATTGTTTTGATGAATCTAAAATAATCATTGCTCCAAGTCTCATTCCATACATTGTAAATGCTTTTGATGACGACCAAGTAATGATTGTTAATACATGATCGTTAAGTGATGAAAGCATTTCAAATTTTTTACGATTATCGATAACACTATATTCATAATATGCAATATCGTATATTAAGGTAAATTCTAAATCTGTTCGTGAATTAATATAATCAATCAATTCTTTGAATTCTTGAAAGTTTAATGAATAACCTGTTGGGTTGTTACAAGGATCGTTAAGTATCGTTACGATATGTTTTTGCTTTTTTGATACTTTTTCAACACAATTTATGAAACCTTTTAAATCAAAATGATTATCTTTTATATAATCATATTCAATATAGTTTATATTCATTGTTTTACAAATATTAAAGTAAACATTCCAACAAATAGATGGCAAAATAACAGTATCGTTTTCATTTAAACAAATAGATAATGATTCATTTAATGCTCCAGTTGCACCAGGAGTGGGTATGACACCAATATGTTTTTTGCTTCTAATCGTTTTTTCATATTCACCAAATAAGAAATGAGTCAAAGCTTTATCATAACCAGATGGTCCTTGTGTTGCACTATATGCGAATATTTCATTATCATTTAATGTTGCTAATGTATCTCTTATGGTAGATAAAACGCTAATAGTTCCATCTTCATTATATAAAGTGCCAATTGTCGCATTAATCAAATTGGGATTTGTTTTAGCAAGTTCTTTTATTTTTACAGAAGATGATAAGATATCCATTCCTTCATCAAATCTATTCAATGTTTGATTAACATGCTTCATAGCCCTAACCTCCTTTTTTTAATACAAAGTATATTATATATTATTTATAATAGAAAATAAACTAACATTTTTTAAATTATATAAGGAGTGTTAAATAGAAGGAAAATGGCTAATTTACAAATATTATATTGTAAAAAAGTTAATTTGTTGCAATATATTTAAGTTTTTTGTTGTAAAAACGAGATGGAATTTATATAATAATAGTAGGTGAAGCCTAAACGGCCACTCCCATTAATTATATTTAAAGGAAATGCACCGTGCTAGCGGTGTTTTTCATTTCCTTAATAACAGAAAGATTATTTATCCTTTCTATTATTTTTATTAATTAAATAAATAATTAATTGAATGATTTGTAAAATCAATCTAATTACGTTAATTATTAAAATTAACATGGAAACCTCCTAGTAATTGAAGGATTTTACTTATCTTCATAAGCATCACCTCCATTATGGGAGTAAGCACCGTTTTTATAGGCTTCAATATATTGTAGTAAAAAACATTTAAAATTCTAAAAAAAATAATATTTTTATTATTATTGTTGTAAAAACAAGATGAAATTTATATAATAATAATAGGTGAAGCCTAAACGGCCACTCCTAATAATTTGTAGTTAAGGGAAATGCATCGTGGCAGCGGTGTTTTTCGTTTCCTTAATGATAGAAAGATTATTTATCTTTTTATTAATTAAATAATTAATTGAATGATTTGTAAAAAAAGCAACTTTATAGTTGCTTTTTTTATTGGCTTTTTGATAATTTTTTTTTAAAATAACCAGTTTTTCCACAATTTGGACATTTAAGCCTTCTTTTTGTAAGAGTGTGTGGAGCTAAAATATAATTTTTGTATGTAGGTTTAAAATAATGATTACAATTCTTACATACAAAATAACCGGAATCATTATCGATATAACAA